>JAMOQF010000095.1 GCA_027064125.1 Acidobacteriota bacterium | reverse complement strand
ATAATAAACCTTTTTTTTTCTTCCATCATTCCAATGTCTTTTGATTCCGTTGGGATATAAAACAATAAATCTCTCCCTATCGGAAATGTAATTAAAATTACTGTGAAGCATTATACTACGCCCAGACCCACCACCACCATGTAAAGCTATAAGCAGTGGAAGATGCTCCTTCTTTTTAAAATTTTCAGGCAAATGATAATAAAAATCCCTCTCCAAACCATTTACTACTATTGAACCCTTAAGAGATTCGAATTTATTACACGAAATAAATGATAGAAAAAAAATAAAGCAAAAGGGAATTACCATAACCTTTTTCATTTTAACTTCTCCCTTTAATACTTAAACAACTAAAATTCAATTTTGTTTCAACATAAAAAGCAATATAATGAGGACTAAATTTTAGGATTAGTTTTCCTGAAAAGCCCAATGAAATTAAACAAAGCAGAAATCATACTACTATTTACGACACTAATCTGGGGACTTACTTTTCCTCTCATAAAGGGTGCTGTATCAAAAGTTCCACCATTTGCATTTCTATCCATGAGATTTTTTCTGGCAAGTTTAGTTTTGCTCTTTTTTACCAGATTAAAATTGAAAAGAGAAAACATTATCTGGGGAGTTCTCATAGGATTTTTCCTCTTCATGGGGATGGCATCTCAGACAATTGGACTTATTTTTACAAAAGCATCCCGTTCCGGGTTCATTACAGGATTTCTTGTTTTTATTGTACCAATATTAAATTACATAATTTTCAGAAAAAAATCATCTATTTTCTCTTTAACGGGAGTTTTACTTGCAATAACGGGACTATATCTTCTTTTATCTCCAGAAGGAGGAGGCTTTAATATTGGGGATCTTTTAACCCTTTTGAGTGCTCTATTTTTTGCATTTCAGGTAATTTTCATAGAACATTCCACAAATAGATATGAAGAAAACACAATAGTTACAGTTCAAATCTTTACAACATTCCTTCTAAGTTTTATCTTTTCATTAACAAGGGAAAAATGGAATTTTAAAATTGATACAGAGATCTTAATTGCAGTGATCATAACTGGTATTTTTGCAACATCAATTGCTTTCATATTACAGGGAAAATTCCAAAGAGAAACCACTGCCACAAGGGCGGGGATAATATACTCCATGGAACCTGTTTTTGCTTTTCTATTTTCATCACTAATTCTCGGGGAAACTTTACCTGAAAAAGGAATCATGGGAGGTTTTTTAGTGTTTCTGGGAATGCTAATTTCAAATTTTGAGAAAAAAGATTAACCTTTTATTTACATACCTATCCCAACGAAACATCTAAAACCATCATCAACGCAAAGCCAAGAATTGTACCAATAGTTGCAATATCAACATTTTCTCCACTTTGTGATTCAGGTATCAATTCTTCAACAACAACATAAATCATGGCTCCAGCAGCAAAAGAAAGGGCATATGGTAATAAAGACTTTGAAAAAGTCACAAGAGTCGCACCTACCACTCCACCTATTGGCTCAACAACTGCAGAAAGTTGTCCCACCCAGAAACTTTTAAATCGAGTCTCCCCTTCCCTTAGAAGAGGTAGTGATACTGCCATCCCCTCGGGAAAATTCTGAATGGCAATTCCCACGGCAAGAGCAACTGCTCCAATTAAAGTTGCACCTTTATACATTCCAATGCTGCCAAAAGCAACTCCAACTGCTATTCCCTCTGGAATATTGTGTATAGTTATGGCAAGGACAAGCAAAGTGGTCTTTGAAAGTTTTATTTTTAACCCTTCTTGCTTTTCTATGGGTAAAAAAAGGTGTAGATGTGGAACAACAGAATCAATTGATTTTAAAAACAACCCTCCTATCAAAAATCCAACTGTAGCAGGAATCCACTCAGGGGTACTCCCCTCTCTGGCAATTTCAATTGCAGGAAGCAGTAGAGAAAAAAAGGAGGCGGCAATCATTATCCCCGCTGAAAATCCAAGAGATGCATCTAAAACCTTTCTACTAATTTCCTTTTTAAAAAATACCACAGAAGCCCCAAGGGCAGTTACCAGCCATGTAAAAATAGTTGCAAAAAATGCCTGAAGTACATGTGGCATGTTAAAAAAAAATTCATACATACAAGCACCTCTTAGAAATTATACCATTTAAGACTTTCAAAATCTCTTTAAACTTGTAATGCAAGGCAAAAATAGATAAAATTTAGTTATGAAAAATAGAATATTCTATTTTTTAATTTTATTCTGTATACTTTCTATAACAATTTATTCTCAGTATCTTCCCTTAAGGGATTATTTCACAGATGATGGACTTGCCTCATCACAGGTGTGGAGCATAACTGAAGATAAAGATGGAATACTCTGGGTAGGATGTGCTTCAGGTATATCGAGATTTAATGGATTTACATTTACAAATTTTAGATTAAGAGAAGGTCTTCCCAGTGAATCTATTACAAAAATAATGGCATCACTTGAAGGCAAAGTTGTTGCTCTAACTATAAAAGGTATGGCTTATCACATAAAAGGTAGCAAAAAATTTGTTCCAATAGAGAATATTGGTGAAATATCTGATTTCACAATAACTACCCAAAATGGCACAAATATATTTGCATGTGTGAAAAAAAAGGGAATTTATAAATTTTCATTTTCTATTAAAAAGTGGGAATATATGGGCTACGCAGAAATTAATCCAATTTCAATAGCAGATATTGGAGGAGGAAAATTTATACTTGGTTCTGAAAATGGTGAAAATTTTCTAATAAATTTTAAAAACAACATCATAAAAAAACTGGAAAAAACAAAACCTATCAAGAGAATAAAAAAAATTGGGAAGGGAAATTTCCTTCTCATCTCAGAACACAATCTATATTCGTTAAATCTTTCAGAAAATAAAATTGAAAAATTATTTTCTACAGAAAAGGATGGTAGTATAATTTTTGACGCTTTAATCTCTGAAAATAAAACACTCTGGATAGCATCAAATAAAGGTCTAATAAAAAAAGATAGAAGGGAAACAAATGTCTATACCTCAAAAAATGGAATTCCCGGAGTGAGGGTTTTGAGCACATTTCAGAGTTCCAACGGTATCCTATGGTTTGGCACAAATCATGGATTAATAAAATTAATATCCCAGAATATGATGGTCTACAAAAGGTTACTTGAAATAAATCCAGGAAGTTTCATATGTTTTTTCTGGGATGAGAAAAATAACTCCATGTATGTGGGTACGACAGCAGGAGTTTTCATAATTTCAGATAAGAAAATTGAAAAATTCAAAAACAAACTTGTAAATCAATTTCCCATATGGGATATAGAAAGGGATAGAAATGGAAATTTCTTTTTCGCCTCTGAAGGGGGTGGACTAATTGAAGTTAAAAAAAGTGGAGAAACACTCAGATTTACAAAGGAAAACAATTCTCTTCCCGGAAATAACGTAACAGATATTTTGATAGAAGATGGTAAAATATATGTTGCCTGTAAAAGTGGTTTTTCAATATATAATAACGGAAAATGGAAAAAATTTGATATAAAAAGTGGACTTCCAGTATCCTATGTGAGATGCCTTGAAAGGGATAAGGATGGAAGCATATTGCTGGGAACACTTGGGGCAGGAATTTTAAGGTACAAAAACGGAAAATTTACTCAGATTAAAAATTCAAATTTAAAAGTTGCAAAATCCATATTTGACATTTTAATATACAGAAACTCAATCTGGGCAGCAGCAAATTATGGATTATGCCAGTTTATAAATGGAAAATTAAATTTCTACTCCACCGAAAGTGGTATTCTGCCCTATGGTTTATCTGTGCTATATCCTGTGGGAAAATATCTCTGGATCGGAAGTGATGGTGGTGCCATGCTATTTGATATAAAAAAGAAAAAGGTAGTTAAAATCCTCACTAAAGATGATGGATTACCTGGCAATGAGTTTACAACACACAACGCAATTCTTTCTGATTCACACAAAAATATCTGGTTTGGATTATTTGGTGGAATAGCAAAGATTGGAAATTTGGGACTTGGTGGAAGGTCAAATACAGTATTAAATCCCAATATAATATTAAAGGAGATTTCTTTTTATCAAAATGACAAATTTAGAATAATCAGAAAATTCAAAAGTAAACACATAAACCTGCCCTATAATGCAAAGGAAATACACATAAAATTTGAGGTTGTGTGGTATAGAAATGAATATTCTCTAAAAATCAATTATAAACTTGAAGGTATCAATAAAAGGTGGAATGGAATTAAAAACTTTAAAAATATGGAAATCTATTACACATCCCTTCCAAGCGGTTCCCATCCACTATTACTTAAAGTATCATCTGTTTACTCTAATAAAGAAATTGTTGAAAAAATCGCAACCCTGATAATCCCAACTCCATGGTGGAGGAACAAAAGATATGTTTCATTAATTATACTTATTACATTTTTATTTTTAATCTTTATTAACACATCTTTTACCAGGTGGAGAACAAAAAAACTTGAAGTAGAACGTAAAAGATTAAACGCCCTTGTAAAAGAGAGAACTTTGCAACTTGAGAAATTAAATGAAGAACTAAAAGAAAAAAATAAAACTCTCAAGGAAATGTCAGAGAAGGATTATCTTACAAATCTATATAATAGAAGATATTTTATGAATTCCCTCAAATTATTAAAGAATATCCATGAAAGAGAAAAAATTTTTAACATTTGTTTTTTAATGTTTGACATAGATGATTTTAAAAAGATAAATGATACCTATGGACACTCTGTAGGAGATAAGGTATTGATGGAAGTTGCAAAAAGGATGAAAAAAAATGTTAGAAAGAGTGATATAATTGCAAGATATGGAGGAGAAGAATTTCTCATTGCCGCTCTGAAAACAGATTTAGAAAATGGCATCAAAATAGCAGAAAAAATAAGAAAATCCATTGAAAAAATGGAAATTTCCATAAATGAAGGTAAAAAACTGAAAATAACAATTAGTGGGGGAGTAAATTGTATCAATCTGGTGGGTAAAAACGATAAGGAAATTGAGGAAGCAATTGATATCGCAGATGAAAATCTCTATACAGCAAAACAACATGGTAAAAATAAAATTGTAGGATAGGTTGAAGTGGAAGTTAAAAAAATTTTCTTAATCGCTGGTTTCTTCCAGAGGACTTTAATTTTCCAGATTTAAATTTCTTTTCTTACTTATCCACCCTGAAAGCCCTTAGAACTTATAGAAGGGAAATAGAGATGCTTAATCGTTAGTATTTTTTAGAAAACTTTATTTTTGCCTGAATTTAATCTGTTTTTTATTTGCCTACCATAAAAAAAAGTCTTAAAAGGTTTGTAGAGGAAAAAAAGTCATACTTGCTTTTTACCAGAAAATTTTTTGATTCAAATTGCAAATAGTAAATCTTAGATCCAGATCTTGCCTGACACCAATCCCAATTTCATGCACCAGATTTCTTCTTGCCTGACACTAAATTTTTTGATTTTTTTCTCCCTACATCATGGTAATCTGAAGGGCAGGAAATCTCAAATTTTGCTATCACTTTTTAAAGACACTTTTTTTAAATTTTTCTTCCAATCAGGTCTCGCCCCAATTCTCCCATCTCTTGTGCGGAGATTTTCAACTTCATTTCCCAAGATTGGTTTTAGAAGTTTTTCTGTAGTAACTCTTTACCTTTGCTATTTGATGTTCCATAAGGTATTTTTTCCTCTTTTCTAATAAAATTTTTGTGAATCTCCTTGAAAAGTTTCAGAATTTCGTGTAAAAATTAAATTGTTCATTGTGTTTCATATCTTTTCAGTCATTTTTTTTGAGGTTAATTATAACCTCTTTCTTTTGATGAGAAGATTTTTTTCCCTGGCACAATTAATTGTACATTGCCTAAGGTCTTTTTATTTTATGTCAAAGTGAAAAAATATTTAAATTTTTAAATATTTCTTTCAGATGTGTTATGATGTATGTGATTTTAAATTGAGGTTTAATATGGATAATTTCTTTCTTTTAATTGATGGAAGGCGATTTGGACCTTATAAAATGGAACAGGTCTCAAGATGGATAACAGAAGGTAGAGTTAAAAAAGATACCCTCTGCTGGTACGAGGGGCTTGATGGATGGAAAAGGGCTGAAGTGCTTTTCCCCCAGTTTTTTCCCAGAAGGAGTGTTTATGGAGAAATAAATTCTCAAAAAGATAGTAGAAATGAAAGGGTTGGATGTTTCGGTTGGTTATTGAGGATAGGAGTTGTTTTGGGAGTTTTTGTGGGGCTTTATCTTCTCATTTCCCCTTATGTTTACGATTTCATTGAGGATAAGAGTTTTGATGTTAAATATAAAAATCCAGATGAGTTGAAAATTGATTTTAGTAACTTGAGAAGATTGGAAAGTGAAAAAAAGATAATAAAATGGGGGGATGGGTTTGAAAAAAAGATTGATTACCACGGTTCATCCCTGGATATTTTTTCACCCTTCAAAGGGAATACTCAAAAGGTAAAAATATCAAAGGTGGGAGGAATAAAGGTAAAAAATGGTTTATTGTTATCTTCACCTCTTGACATAGAACTTGATGAAGTCACTAAAGAAAATTTTCCAGCAAAAATTGAATTTAGTAATCTTGATTCAAGGATATTTAGAGGTTATTCACCCTTATGTGTGGCGATTAAAAAGGGAGAGATAATTGACTATCCTCTTTCATTTATGAAAAGAAATAAACTTGTGGTTTTAACAGATCATTTTACTACTTTTCTCCCTATCCAGTTTAAAAGTAATCTGGATTATTCTCCAGTGATGAAGATTCCATCCTATTTCATATATAAGAAGGTTAATTTGTCTCCTCAAAAATCGGTAAGAATGATAAAAAATTATAAAAAGAATATAAAGTACATTATGCCTTCAGCGGCTAATGATTATTGGAATACCTTTAATGAATGGCTTGGGATTACTTCAAATATTACTTCCTTCTCTGAAAATGCGATGTATATGGAAGGATTTAAAAGTTTTAATGAGTTAATGCCTGAGTTTGGACTTGCTCTCAGTTTTTTTCAACTTGGGATCGATGTTTATAATGGCAAAAAGAGTGATGCGGTTTTTAATTTTACCAAAAGTTTAAGTTATTATGGAATAGGAAAGGCAATACCAACAAGAGCCATGAATATTGCCATGGTTGGGGTTTTTGTAATTGACTATTCCTTGAATAAATTTATGAATGAGGCAATAAGTGGAAGGGAAAGGTTATATGAAAGGATTGGGAGCAGATGGCTTTCTTTGAGAAGGAAAAAGGGGGAAAAGGGACCCTTTTGGTATAAAAGATTGAAAAGTGTTATTAATTTAAATAGAAAACATCCAGAAAGGATAGGAGAGGCAATTGAAAACAGTTTTAGAAGTTATGTAAGTAAGTTGTGGAACAATGACACGGAAATTGCGTTATTGCAGAGTGAACTGGGTGGTAGTGGCTTTACTGGTGGTGGAGGATTAAATGAGGATTTAAGAAAGAGATTGAGAGATGGATTATTACTACAACTAAAATTATACAATAAGAGTGTTCTTGAAAAATTGTGCAGAGAATATCTGGTTGCACAAGAAAAATACACAATTTCAGTCAAAAAAAGGATTGTAAGTTTTTTGAACAAGAAACATTTAATAAAAATAGTTTTACTCTCTAAAAATGGTGATAGGATAAAAAATTTAAAGGATGTTGAAGTGGGATTTATTGTGAAAAATCGCTCTCTGAGGAAATTTTGGAAGAAGAAAACTAAAAAAAGTGGAAAAGCCCTTTTCATGTGCACAAACCTTGGATATATAAATGCGGGGTTTCCTCATGTAGCGTATGTGAAAGTGCCGGTTGGAGATGGGAGGTTCTGGGTAGTAAAGAAGAAGTTTATTTTAAAAGATTCAAAACCCACTATAATTAAATTTGTCTTAAAAAATGGTGATATTTCTGGAGTATGGCAGGGCTATTTTCAGGTTACCAAGATTACCTATTTCGATTCTTTGATGAAAATTGCTCCTTATATATTTAAAATTTTGGGAATAGGCAAAAATGCCACAGAGAGACTTGCCATGGCTGGGAAAATTTTCGAAGTGCCAGAAAGTACTAAGAGAAAGAGATTTATGAAAGTGGAATTTAAAACTCTGGGAAAAGATAATTTATATAAGGCAGTATTGGAAGGTGATGAAGGAAGAGTTGTTTATAAGGGTAAGTATATCTTAAAAGATGGCCTATTGATTTTTAAAACTTCTAATAGAACAGGGGATATAACTTTCAAGGGAAGAGTGATTTCCAATTTTTTAATAAATGGAAATTTCATATTGGGTAGTAAATTTTTTCCAATGGGAAAGGGTAGGTGGACTTTAAAAAGGAAAAAATAACTTTGAGAAATTTTTAAACTTTTTCTTAAGAATCATTGTCCATCAATACTTCTAAGATTATAATAAAAAAATAAAAAAATACTTGACAGGTTGAATTAATAAGTGTACCATATAATTTCAAATGCAAATTATTTGCAAATAAAAAAGGAGGCAATATGGCTTGCGAAACAAACATGAATGAATTTGCTGAAAATTTAGAAAAAAAAGAAAAATTAAACGAGGAGGATATTATGGAAAACACAACATTAAACACACAAAATGGAGTTTTAGTTTTAAAGAAGATGCCTGAATTTAAGGCTGCTGCTTATGATGCAAAAACAGGAGAGTACATCACTGTAAGCAGTGATGATTACAAGGGTAAGTGGGCAGTGATTTGTTTTTATCCTGCAGACTTTACCTTTGTCTGTCCAACTGAAATTGCTGCCATGAATGCGGCACTTCCCTTTTTAGAAAAATTAGGTGTAGAAGTACTTGCTGTTTCCACGGACACAAAATATTCCCATAAAAGATTTGTGGAAACAGAGCCATTGCTTGAAGGCCTGAAGTTAAAAATAGCAGAAGATCCTACAGGTGAATTGTCGAGGAAGTTTGGAGTTATGATTGAAGGTGCTGGACTTGCTCTTAGAGGAAGATTTTTGATTAATCCAGACGGAATTATTGTTGCAGAAGAGATACAGTCTCCACCGGTTGGTAGAAGTGTTAAAGAATTTTTAAGACAGATAATCGCACATCAGCATTCACATAAAACTGGGGAGGTCTGTCCTGCAAATTGGAGACCTGGTAAAAAGACTCTTCCTGTAAATACAGATGAATTACCGCTCACCGGGAATGTTGGAAAATATGTGACAATTGAAGACTTAATCGAAGAAGAAGATATTAAAGAAATGGAAAAGATGGTTAAGGATTTTCTGGGTTAAATTGTTAACCTCATAAAAGGGGGACAGAGGGGAATACAATGAGGTATTCCCCCTTTAATTTGCTCTTTGAAAATATGGTGTTGAAAAAAATGTGGATATGTTTGATAATAAAAAATACTTTTACTTTGGGAGATTTAGGTGGTTTTTTACATTTTTTACGTAATTCTTGGACTTGTTGCTGGTATTGCAAGTGGGCTTGTTGGTATTGGAGGGGGAATTATTATTGTCCCTTCACTTGTATATCTTTTTAAATTTTCACAACATCAGGCTCAGGGAACAACTCTTGCTTTGATGGTTCCTCCTATAGGAATACTTGCAGCCTGGACCTATTTCAAGGAAGGATATGTCAATATTCCCGTTGCGCTGTTGATATGTCTTGGTTTTGTTCTTGGCGGATATTTTGGAGCAAAGATTGCTGCAGGAATACCAGATCTCATGTTGAAGAAAATATTTGGTGGAGTTATGGTTATCATGGGACTTTATATGATTTTCTGGAAGTGAAAATAATTAAATTTTTAAGATAAATTTGGGAAAAATTGTTATTTGATGGATTAAGTTTTATCTATTTCCCTTTTTAAAGTATTTAAAACTTCTTCAACGTGGCCTTTAACTTTCACTTTTTTCCATTCTTTTCTTATGAATCCATCGGAGTCGATTAAAAATGTAGATCTTATTGTTCCCATGTACTCTTTACCATAGAGTTTCTTTTTCCCCCATGCGCCATACAGTTCGTGAATTTTATGATCTACGTCGCTTAAAAGAGTTATTTTTAAATTGTGCTTTTCATAAAATTTTTGGTGACTTTTTTCAGAATCTTTACTTACTCCAATAATTTCAGCGTTTAGATCTTTGAAGTCTTTTAATTTTTCTGAAAATTCAACTGCTTCTCTGGTGCATCCGCTTGTGTTATCTTTGGGGTAGAAATAAAGTATAACCCATTTACCTTTAAAATCTTTCAGGGAAACATTTTTTCCATCTTTGTCAGGTAAAGTGAAATCGGGTGCCTTTTCAAATTCCATTTTTTCTCCTTTAATTTAGATAGTATTTTATTGTATCATTTATTGTTTTAAAATTTAAATTAAATGTGGAGGTAATTATTATGAAAAAATATAGGTGTACAGTTTGTGGATATATTTATGATCCTGCTGTAGGAGATCCTGATAGTGGAATAGAACCTGGAACACCATTTGAAGAAATTCCAGATGATTGGATGTGTCCAATTTGTGGCGTATCTAAAGAAGATTTTGAGGAGGTGGAAGAATAAAATGGCTAAGAGAATGTTAAAGGAAAGAGTTTTTGAAGTTGGTGCAATTGATTGGGATAGATTGATATTTGATGAGTTAATCCCTTTACCAAATGGCACAAGTTATAACTCATATTTAATTTTCGGAAGTGAAAAGGTGGCTTTAATTGACACTGTTGATCCCTTGAAAAGGGATGTATTGTTTGCGAATTTAAAAGATGCTGAGGTTGAAAAAATAGATTATGTTATTGCAAATCATGCTGAACAGGATCACTCTGGTTCCATACCCTTTGTTCTTGAGAAGTTTCCTGAAGCGAAGGTTGTGACAAATGAGAAATGTAAAAGTTTTTTAATGGATTTACTTCTAATCCCTGAAGAGAAATTTATTGTGATTGGAGATGGCGAAGAAATTTCTTTGGGTGACAAACATCTAAAATTTTTTCTTACCCCTTGGGTGCACTGGCCTGAAACAATGTCAACCTATTTGATAGAAGATAAAATACTTTTTTCATGTGATTTTTTTGGGTCCCACAGGGCTACAAGTCATCTCTTTGTGCATGATAACTATAAAGTTATAGAGGAGGCAAAGAGATATTATGCTGAAATTATGATGCCATTTAGGGCTCAAATAAGGAAAAACCTTGAAAAACTTTCTAAAATAGAAATTCAAATGATTGCCCCAAGTCATGGTCCGGTATATCCGGAGCCTGAAATAATAATTGATGCATATAAAAATTGGATATCTGATAGGGTGGAGAAAAAGATATTAATTCCCTATGTATCCATGCATGGGAGCACTGAGTCTATAGTAAATTATCTTGTGGATAGATTTGTTGAAGCAAAAATTGAAGTAATCCCGCTTAATCTTCCGAAAACTGATATTGGAGTTCTTACCATGGAACTTGTGGATGCCTCCACTGTAATATTTGGCGCTCCTTATGTTCTGGCAGGGGCACATCCTGCTGTTGTCTACGCTGCGTATTTGGCAAATGCCCTCAGACCTAAAACAAAATTTATATCTATAGTGGGCTCCTATGGTTGGGGTGGTAAAGGTGTGGATCAGATTAAAAGTTTGCTTTCAAATGTTAAGGCGGAATTCGTGGATCCAGTTCTCATAAAGGGGCATCCCAAGGAAAATGATTTTGAAATGTTGGATATGCTTGCAGATAAAATTATTGAAAAAAATAGTAATTTATAGGAGGAAATATGTTAAATGAAAAAATGAAAAATGCTTTGAATAAACAGATTAATGAGGAAATCTATTCTGCTTATTTATATCTTTCAATGTCTGCTTATTTTGAATCAACCGGTCTTAAGGGCTTTGCCAACTGGATGATGGTTCAATATAAAGAGGAAATGGACCATGCCATGAAGTTTTATAGATATTTACTCTCCCGTGGGGCCGAGGTAAAACTTCTTGCAATAAAGGAGCCACCCAACAAGTGGAAATCTCCTTTACATGTATTTGAAGAGACATTAAAACATGAACAGTATATTACCAAATGTATAAATGAACTTGTGGATATTGCTGAGGAAGTCAAAGATAGGGCAACATATAACTTTTTACAATGGTTTATTGATGAACAGGTGGAAGAGGAAGAAAATGATAGGGAAATAATTGATAAGTTGAAACTTATTGAGGGAAGCAAGCATGGGATTTTCATGCTGGATAAAGATCTTGGACAGAGGCAGTATGTACCTGAGACTGAGTAATTTTTAAATGGGTTTTTTTAAAGTAGTAAAGAAGAAATTCTGTAAATTTTTAAGAATTCAGAAAAAGTGTTAAAAATTGGTAATGTGAGGCTATAGGGATTTGATAAGAAAAGAAGTTAATGAGATGATTAATAAGTTAAAAAAGAAGGAAAGATTTTCAATTCCAAAAGGTGTTACTATTTCATTTAAAAGTAAATTAATTGTTTGATTTGGTGATATTTTTAGTTATAATATTTTCCAAATGCTTTTTTTTTGCAAAAGGAGGAAAATTGAAAAGAACAAAGCAAAGAGAAATAATAATGAATGTAATTGAAAGAATGAAAAGGGAAAAACTGCATTACAAAGTGGAGGATGTGTATCTGCTTCTAAAGAAGGAGGGCTGTTCCGTAAATCTTTCCACTATTTACAGAAATTTCAATGAACTTGTGGAGAAGGGAGTTTTACTTAAATTTCTTTTGTCAGATGGGACTGCAATTTATGATGCAAATGTCTTTAGACATGCACATTTTAGATGTTTAAGGTGTGGGAAGATAGAGGATTTAATGCTTGAGGAAATAGGCTTTGACTTTCAAGAGGATACTTTTAGAGAAAAGGGAATAAAGTTAAGTAATATTTCTGTAGTTTTTGAAGGCATTTGCTCTGATTGTTTGGAAGAAAATAAATTGAATTAATTATGGAGGTAGAAAATGACTAAAAAAAGAGGTATTTATATTTGTAAAAAATGCGGTAATATAGTTGAAGTTTTACATGAAGGTGTGGGAACACTTGTTTGTTGTGGAGAAGATATGGTTTTGTTTGAAGAAAAAAGTGCAGATACTTCAACTGAAAAACATGTCCCTTTTATTAAGAGGGAAGGAGATAAATACGTGGTTATTGTGGGTGAAAATGCACTTCACCCAATGGAAGAAAAACACTATATTGAGTGGATAGAACTTGTAGTTGATGGTGTGATTCACAGAAAGTTTTTAAATCCAGGGGATAAGCCAGAGGCAGTATTTGGGGTACCTGAAGGAAAAGAGGTTTATGCAAGGGAATACTGTAATATTCATGGTCTCTGGGTTGGTAAAAAATAATTTTTAAGGATTTATTATGATAAAAAATTTAAAAGGAACAAAAACGGAAAAAAATTTATTAATTGCTTTTGCAGGGGAATCTCAGGCAAGAAATAGATATGACTATTTTGCCTCTCAGGCAAAAAAAGAAGGGTATATTCAAATTTCAAATATTTTTGCTGAAACTGCTTTGAATGAAAAAGAACATGCAAAGAGACTTTTTAAATTTCTTGAAGGTGGTGAAGTTGAGATTT
>JAMOQF010000094.1 GCA_027064125.1 Acidobacteriota bacterium | reverse complement strand
CCTCCAATAGATTACTTAAGATGTCTAAGAATACTTTTTTGACTTTATCTGATTTAAGGAGAAAATATCCTCCTGCAGTTTTAGACATGAGATGCAGGACAGTTTTTTCTTCATGAAATCTGATTCTGAGTGGTCTTCCCATGTTTAACCTCCTTAAAAAAGTCTTCAATATAAATAACGTAAAAGTTGGAAAATATTTCGCTTTTTTTTGAATTTTTTTAAAAAAAATTAAAAAAAGTTGCCTGGCACCTTTTCTATTTTCCTGAAATATGCCTAAAATTGAATAATTGCTGGATAATTTAGAATAAATAAAAAGATTTGCCTGACACATTCCTCCAACAAAAAAATCGTGCCTGGCACCTTTAACTGATGATAAAATAATCCAGTAAGGTTTTAATATGCTTATGTACAAAAATGCTTAAAAAGATTTTTATATTACTTTTTTATTTTTTCTCTTTATTGAATTTATTTGCTGTAAATTCAGATAGGATGGGAGTATTAGTAACTGATATTGATCCCCCCTGTAACCATGAAAGGATAATTGATGTATTAGATTCCATCAAGGAAATTGGTGCAACCTGGATGAGAACTGCCATTATGTGGAGTGCTTCTAATCCCGAAAGGGATTTATTTGATCTCTCTCACTATGATTTCCTTGTAAATGAAGCAAAAAAAAGGGGAATAGAGATACTTTTCATAGTCGCAATTACTCCCAAATGGGCTTCCTCCAAACCCAATTCAAATGAATTTTACTTCTACCCCCCAACGGAAAGTGTGATAGGAGATTACCAATCTCCGCTGGGAACAAGGGGAACAGGATATGATTATTTCTATAGATTTGTATATAAAATTTCAAAAAGGTATCGTTATTGGGTAAACCACTGGGAACTATGGAATGAGCCTGATATGGAAGGTTTTTTAAAGGATTCCAATGGAAATGGCACAACCTCTGACGAATATGCAAAAATGCTTGCTTATTTTTATAGAGGGATAAAGGATGGAAATCCCGAAGCAAAGGTACTTCTTGGTGGTCTTGCAGATTCTCAGGATGAACCAGAATGTGAGAAAGACTACCTCTTAAAAATACTTACAGATAACATGTATCCCGCGTATAACAATTTTGATATACACAATATCCACACAAACTTCAAATCAAAAGAGGAAATATTTAATTCCATTAAAAGAAATAAAATGGTTTTTTCCCAACTTGGATTTACTCCAAAGGAAATATGGATAACAGAGACATCCTATTCACCTGTTGAAAGGTTTCAAAGAGTTGAAGAATATAGAGGTGGTGAAAAGGGATTTTGCCGTTACATTCAGGATGTTATGAATTTTGAACTGAATTTGTGTTCAGGAAAGGTTTTTTGGGCATCTCTTTTTGATGAGTGGAAAGATGTTTCTGAAAATGATCCCTATAAACACGACGGACTTTTTACATACAACATGAAACTGAAGGAAGGGGGAAAATACTTTAAGAGAGTATCTGAGAAAAGTGTAAATTCAAAAGTAGTGCCGATATTTTCCGGTCAAAATGTTTTAAAGGTATTAAATAACTCTCCTCAAAAAAGATTTTTCCAGATGGAAAAGTTTCACAAGGGAGATTTTGTTGGAAGCAGTTTATATGAAATTGGCCCCCTCGAAGAGTTGGATTTAGATTTTGAAGGAAGTAAAGTGGATTTGCTCATATCCACGCTTTCTGATACCTCTTTATCATTTTCTTTGAAATCCCCTTATGGTGGATTACAATTTGGGGAAGAATTTTTTAGAAATTGGATATATCCTGGAATGTTGAATTTTTCAGGAAATGTTTCTTTGAAAATGTCAAATCCCTATGGTTTTGGAGTTAAATTCAAATGTAAGGCCTATTCTCAAGGGAAAGTGATTTCAATTTTTGAAGATGAGATAGGACCTCATCTTTTTTATTCAATTAATCTCTTTGAAAAACTTTCTATAATTTTTCAAAGAACAGATTACGTTGAGCTTTTCTTTGATAAGCCAATGCCTTCACCTATACTTGTTTTTGAAGATGAAAATATTCTCAAAATGTTTCCCAATAAATTTAATGAACCTGATATGGAGAAGACTTCTTTTTTAGAGAGAAATTTTCTCCTTTTCCCATATCCAGATGGTGAATGGGATGAAGTATCCTTTATTTTTTTGAATCCTTCAAGTAAAAGAAAAAGAATTTTGGTACACTTAAATGGAGATATTAAAGAATATTTTGTGGGTGGCAATTCATCTTTAGATTTTTACCCTAAGGAAAGTATAAGAGAAATTGAGGTTCAGAATGGGGTTTTGGTTTTCCAATATTTAAAAAAGGGAGAAAGTTCTATTCTCGTTGAGATTAAACCAAGATGGCATAAAAAATATTTTTTTGCCTATGGTGGAGAAAATTACATCTATTTTTTTAATCCCCACAGCATTGACTTGAATTTATCTCTCCTTTTTTATGGAAGTAATGGTGTTTTTTACGAAAAAGAGGTCCTCTTAAGTGGAAATGATTTTACAAAACTAAGTATTGAGAATATAAAAAATGAAGATCTAAAAAAAATTCTAATCCTTTCTGAGTACTCAATTCCTCCCCCAATAAC
>JAMOQF010000093.1 GCA_027064125.1 Acidobacteriota bacterium | reverse complement strand
AATATAGCCCAGGGTGGAAAGTGCTCCTTTCCAATCTTTTTCACTTTTAGGGCCTTTGGGCTCTGGATCAGGATAATTGTCATCTATTTTCCAGTCAGCATTTCCACAGTTTTCACATTTTGAGAGATCAAAAAGGATTTTATAGTTTTTTTTGCCGGGAATTTTAACTTTAAATTCATATTTTTTCTTCGTGGGGATGAGTAAAAAGATTAGAATTAATAGAATAAGAATTGTAAATAGAGTCTTTTTGCTTTTCATAAATTAAATTTTATCAGAAAATTTTGGATATAATCTTACCTTTTTTGTTATAATCTCAGTTTAAATAAGAATATGGCGGATAATTATGAAAAATGTTGTTGCTGTTATCCTTGGAGGAGGGCAGGGGACAAGGCTTTTCCCACTTACAAAATTGAGATCAAAACCAGCCGTACCCCTTGCCGGGAAGTACAGATTAATTGACATTCCAATAAGTAATTGTATTAATTCAGAAGTTAGAAAAATTTTTGTTTTAACCCAATTTAATTCTGAATCCTTAAATAGACACATAAGTGAAACCTATAGGTTTGATATGTTCAGTGAAGGGTTTGTGGATATTCTTGCAGCTGAACAGACAATTGAATCCAGGGATTGGTTTCAGGGAACTGCAGATGCGGTGAGGAGAACTCTCCGACATTTTGTTTCAAAAAATATTGATTACATTCTGATTCTCTCTGGTGATCATCTTTATAAAATGGATTATAGAAAGTTTATTAACTATCACATTGAAAAAAATGCTGACATTACGATTGGAACAATTCCCGTTGATGAGGAAGAGGCAAGTAGTTTTGGAATAATGAAAATTGATTCCAATTTCAGGATAAAATCTTTTTCTGAAAAGCCCAAAGGGGAACTTCTCAAATCCATGAAGTCAAACTTAAGTGAATTTCTTAAAGATAATAAATCAGGTGTTAAGAAGGAATATCTTGCCTCCATGGGAATCTATGTTTTTAATAAAGAAGTTTTGATTGAACTTTTAAAATCTTACAATTTTCTTGATTTTGGTAAAGAGGTAATTCCCTTTGCCATAAGAAATAAAAGGGTTTTTTCCTATATGTTTAATGGGTATTGGTCGGATATTGGTACAATAAGATCCTTTTATGAGGCGAATTTGAAACTTACTGAGCCAAAGCCCGTAATAGATTTATATGATGCAGAATCTCCAATTTATACCCATGCGAGGTTTTTGCCGTCTTCTAAGATTGTGAGTTGTAAAATTTTAAACTCCATAATTTCTGAGGGATGTATTTTAAATGGGGCAAGTATTAGAAATTCAATTGTTGGTATAAGGGCTAAAATTGGAAGGGGTAGTGAGATAAATAACTCAATAGTTATGGGTGCTGATTATTATGAAAGTGTTGAGGAGTTAAATCATAACAGGGATGAGGGGATCCCTGATGTTGGGATTGGAAATAATTGTGTTATTCAAGGGGCAATAATCGATAAAAATGTGAGAATTGGTGATAATGTGCTCATTACAAATTTTAAGAAAATTCAAAATCTTGATAGAGATTTTTTATATATAAGAGATGGGATAGTTGTTATTCCTAAAAATGCTATTATTCCAAATAATTTTGTACTCTAATGGAGGTTTAGATGAAAAGAGTGAAATTTGTTTCAATTTTTTTGTTTTTCTTTTTGGTTTCGGGAGTTGTCTTTTCACAGAGTAATTTTCTAAAGGAATATGAAGATTACAAGAATACTTTGAAAAGTAAAATAAATACAATAAGATCAAGGGCAGACTATCAGGCGGTTAAAAAGTGGAAAAAGGATCAAATTAAAAGGCTGTTAACTATTCTTGAAAAGTCAAAGATAACACCTGATATGTATGAAGGGGCTGTTGATGTCTATTTTAATAATAAAAAATATGATAAGGCCATAAAGTATGCAAAAATTTCCATAAAAGCGGGAAAGGTAGGTGATGATATCTATTACTATCTTATAGAATCCTATATAAATAAGAAAAAACCATTGCTTGCGGAAAAAGAGTTGATTTTATATGGGAAAAACTTCAAGAATTTAGATTCAAGGGGTGAAGTTGAAGGTGATCTTGCAGATGCTTTTTTAAGTGAGGGAAAGTTTAAACTTGCTTCTAAATATTTTAAAAAGGCGTATGAAGATTCAAAGAGAAAGGATTATAAAAACTACTTTTTAGAAGAGTATTTGACTACTTTATATAAATCTGGAGATAAGGTAAAGGCGACTAAGTTAATGGATGAGGAGATTGAAAAACTAAGAAAAGCCGGGGATGAAAGAGGGGCTAAAAATATTGAAAAATTGAAACTGAGACTTTCAATGATTGGAAAGATGGCCCCAGAAATTACAGGCGTTTCAAAATGGTTGAACACAAAACCGTTGACTCTTAAGGGATTAAGTGGAAAAGTAGTTATTCTTGACTTTTGGGCTCCATGGTGTCCGCCATGTAGAGAAGAGATAAAAGAACTTGCGAAAGTTTATCCACTTTTGCACAAAAAGGGACTTGAAATAATAAGTATAACCTCCTTTTATGGATTTTATTCTGACGGAGAGGTTGTAAAAAGGGGGATTAATAAGGATGAAGAGGTTTCT
>JAMOQF010000092.1 GCA_027064125.1 Acidobacteriota bacterium | reverse complement strand
ATCCCCATTGGAGAAAACATTTTCGTGAGAAAGATATAGGGATACAACAAATATGTAAATATCCAGACAAAACCAATATAAAGTATGGGGAGAATTCCCCTCCGAGAAAGGAGATTTCCCATCCTTGCCCCAATCAAAAAAGCCACTAAAATTGGAACAACCGGGATTAAGATGGCGTGAATCAGAAAACCACTTAAAAGTTTAACTGAAAAAATTTTTAATGGAAAAAGCAGAGAAAAAATTCCCACGTTTAATAAAACAAGTAGAGAAAAGATAAAAAATATTCCCCAGTAAAAGAGAAAGTAAAAGTCAAAAAAACTCACAACACCCATAGGAGAGAGTTTATAAATCCAGAGGTTTTTCCTTTCGTAGTGGGGTGCCTTTATAAAAAAGTATGTGGGAAGGGTAACTGCTGGAATAATGAGAAGTAGCAATCCCTTTGATATTGCAGGAACAGAATTTTTCTTTACAAAAAATTCATAAAAGAAAAGGTCGGAAAATCCAAAGGTAACTAAAACCGCCATTAACATTCCGAAGGTCCTCATCTCATTGAGCATCTTTTTTATCTCTTTATTTACTCGGGGAAAACTCTTTAAACTGAAACGTTCAAGGACTCCTGAACGGGCACCACCCCTAACTTTTTCAAAAATAGTATGTATTTCCTTTTTATCAAGGAGATAGAGATCCCAGAGTAAGAGAAAAATTAGAAGCAAAAAGAAAAGAAGCGAGGGATAGCCGTTTAAAAATGGATAGTTCTGGGGATTAAATAAAATTGAAACCCCAAAGACAATGGGATAAAACATTTTAAATAGAAAAGTGGGGGGATTGACCTTGAGAAAAAATAAAGCGGCAGATGTAATCCCCAACCCTATTGAGAAAAAATTTAGAAAAAGGGGATTAAGGGATGCAAAAAAGAGCGTAAACTTCAGGAGATGAAAAAAACAATTTAAGAGGTAGAGAGAGAAAAATACCCCAAGGCCTATTTTTAAATTGTGGAGCACCAGGTAGTAGGAAAAGCCTACAAAGAGTGGCACCCAGAAGTTAGTTATATTTCCCAAAAAATCATAGAAGAAAAATGCATTTATACTCTTACTTTTAAAGGGATTTATTTTATAAAATAAGATATCACTTCCTGAAAGCCCTATTCTACTTACATCTATTAGCCGCAAGAATATGTATACAAAGGCTAACCAGAGGAAAAGGGGGGAAGGAAAAACCTCTTCTCCAACGTTATAGACAAAGGAATGTCTTATACCTTTACCTATTGTTTTTACAAAAAAATAAGAAGAAAATGCAAGTAGCAGTAAGGAGAGAAGGATTGAAGGTAAAGATAGATTTTTAATTTTATTTTTAATGGATTTAAGTACAAGATATCTATAGAGCAGGAGTCCTTTTTTAAGTGGGTAGTTACTTTCCCTTGCCATAGAGCCTCACTATATCCACATCTTTAATTTCATCTCTTTCTGCCACTTTTAAGATATTTCCACTTTTAAGGAAATAGATCCTGTCGCATATTTCCTTTGCAGAATCAAAGAAGTGGGTGTTTAGTATAATCAGTGAAGTGGATTTGTGGTAGACAAGTGTCTTTTTAACAAGTTCCACAGAAATGGGGTCAAGTCCTGCAAAGGGCTCATCTAAAAAAATATATTCCGACTCAACACTCAAGGCATATATTAAGAAGAGTTTTCTCAAGTTTCCCTTGGAGTGTTGAAGTATTAACTTTTTAAAGTCAATATAATTTAAATCCTTTGCGAGGAGTTCAACATTGCTCCACACCCTATCCCTATCTTTTTCCTGAATTGAGATGAGGAGATCTATCACCTCTTCACCTGTTAAATAGGGATAGGTGGTGATTATTTCAGGGAGATGGGAGATACTTTCTCTATAGTTTTTTCTGCCAAATATGACATCTCCTTCACAGTCAATGAGGTTTAAGATACACTTCATAAGTGTTGTCTTCCCGGCACCATTTGGCCCCACAACACCGTACAATCCGGGACTTTCAAATGATATGGAGATGCCCTTGAGCACCTCCACACCTTTAAAGGACTTTTTTATATTTTTAAGTTGAAGCATGATAATATTCACAGTGAAGGATTCCCTACCAAAGCGTGATAAGCAGCAGTTGCAGCATATGCTGATGCTCCACCAACTGCTCCAGCAAGTCCACCCACAGCAGCTCCTGCAATTAACCCTGGATCTCCAGTAATCGCTGAAGCAACAGCACCACCCGCTGCACCACTTGTTGCTCCAGAAACAACTGCATCAGCAAAAGCACTCCACGTCCACGTTTCATCTCCAGCTATTAAAAAACTACCTGCTCCAGCCATCATTGGAGCCACATAAGCCATTTTTTTAGCCATTTACACCCTCCTTTAACCATTTAAATTTTAATAAATTATAATACTTCTTAGCAACTTCTTTTTTATGCTCTTGCACTTTGATGCTTCTTTCTAAAGCAGTTTTTGAAACTATTACTTTTCTTCTTTCCATCAGATTAACTGCTTCCAAAAAATCTCTTTTGAAAACTTTTTCATCCACTTCTTCAAAAAGTTCTTTAAAATCTTCATAAATTTCTTTTAACGTTTTCACACCATCAAACAAAAGAAAA
>JAMOQF010000091.1 GCA_027064125.1 Acidobacteriota bacterium | reverse complement strand
TATAAGCCTTCTCATAATATACTTTGTCACTCCATCCTTTTCTTACCACATTTACTTCACCTGCCACCAATTTCAAAACCGCATTTTTATATGCTGTCCCCGATTCATTTCTAAGGGTAATCCACCCTGTAAGAGATCCCTTATCCTCATCACTATTTAAAAAAAGTACATAATTTGAAGACCAGGTCATGCCACCTGTAAGATAGGAACATTTAACATTCTCTTTTCCAGGTTTTTCTCCTTTTAGAAGCCAGAGTAAAGTTGGATGAGAAATTAAATTATTAGGTATGTCTGGGAAAATATATCCAGAGAAACTTTTCCCTGTAATAATCTTTCCATCTATTTCATAAACCACCCCATTATTTACACTCAATATCTTAGCCTTCTTTATTACCTCTTCAGTAGAGTTATCCTTTACCCTTTTTTCAATAACCTCAATCTCCCTTCCAACAAACTTTTCAAGAAGTTTTAATGGGGTTAAAAGATCATATTCAAAATTTTGCTCATATAAAAGTAGGTTATTGGATTCAAAATTGACACTTTCAGGAATTATTTTCTCTGAAACATCCATAAATTTTAAGACAAACTTCCCTTCCGGAACACGTACAGTTCTCTCATCACAGATTAAAGCCCTATCGGAATTATAAATAGTGACAAAAAGTGCCGTTCTATCTTTTTCAGTGGATATCACCACATTTTTCGGAAATATCAATTGAAAAGAAAAGAGCAACAATAAAATTAAAAAGATTTTTTTCATAAGACCTCCAAAAATTTCTCCGTAAAATCACTTTTATTATAGCACTGTGTTATAATAATTTCTACAAATTAATGGGAAAATTAAATATGTATCCAACGAAAAAATTCATAGCAATTTTACTTTCCATTCTATTTACAATAAGTCTTTTTTCTGAAAATTTTCAAGAAAAATCATTCTGGAAAATTTTAAATGAAAGGTTAAGAATTCAAATAACAGATGGTCCCTATTTTTTTAATTCAGGAAATCTTTATGACTATCTTGATGGAGGGGCTGACAACTACATAAAAAATGGATTGATAAAGTTGACAACCGCTGACTGTATGTATAAGAAAATCCAATTTACAATAGAGATTTACACATTTAAAAACAATTTCCTCTCTCTTAAAATGTTTAAAAAAGAAGCAGGAAAAAATTTCAAAACTTATAAAAAGGGGTATATATACATTGGTAAAGGTTTGGTTTTAGTGCATAAAAAGAACAAAATCCTTAAAATTATCTTTTTCAAACTTAACAAAAGAACAGATATAGATAAAAAAATTTACAACTTATTTTTAAGTTATTAAAAAATAGATTTGTGGTATCATAAAATTTAATATGGAAGATTTTTCGAGAAAAAATGATAACAATAAATGACATTAAAAAGAAAAAGAAGAACAATGAAAGAATAGTGGCTTTGACTGCCTATGACTATCTCACAGGATATCTGGTGGACAGTTGTGGAATAGATATAGTTCTTGTTGGAGACTCCCTTGGAATGGTGATTAAAGGAGAAAATGACACACTAAATGTAACCCTTGAGGAGATGATATATCATGCAAAGATTGTCAGAAAAGGTGTTAAAAACAGTTTTTTAGTTGTAGACCTTCCATTTGGATCCTTTCATATAACCGCAGAAGATACAATCAGAAATTGCATAAGAATAATAAAGGAAACAGGTGCAAATGGAGTAAAAATAGAGGGGGGCAAGAAAAGATATGAACTCATAAAAAAAATTGTCGATTCTGAAATTCCAGTTATGGGACATATTGGTCTCACACCACAATCAATAAATGTTTTTGGCGGATACAGGGTACAGGGGAAAAGTGAAAAGAGAATTGAAGAATTAATTGAGGATGCCATTTTTCTGGAAAGAGCAGGTTGCTTTTCCATTGTTCTGGAACTTGTCCCATGGGAGGTCTCCAAAATCATCACCGAAAAATTGAACATTCCGACAATTGGAATAGGTTCCGGTCCCTTTTGTGATGGACAGGTTTTAGTATTTCACGACATGTTGGGCTTCAATCCCTTTGCAGATTTTAAATTTTTAAGAAAATATGCAAATCTTTCTCAAGAAATTGAAAAGGGTATAAAAAATTACATAAAAGATGTCAAAAATGGAGATTATCCATCAGAAAGCGAAAGTTTCACTGTGGGTAAAAAATTAAAATCCTTTTTAGAGGAAAAATATGGAGATAATACAAAAAATAAATAGATTAAAGTCCCTATCAAGAAAACTAAAAAACTCAGGTAAAACAATATCCTTTGTTCCCACAATGGGGGCATTACATGAAGGGCACTTAAGTCTTGTGGAAATAGCAAGGAAAATTGCAGATGTGGTTGTGGTATCTATTTTTGTAAACCCCATCCAATTTGGTCCCAATGAGGATTTTGAAAAATACCCCAGAAATCTCTCTAAGGATGTGGAATTACTAACCCAGAAGGGAGTAGATTACGTTTTTACACCTGAGGTCAATGAATTCTATGGAGAAAATTTTCAGACTTACATTGAAGTAAAGGAACTAACAGACAATTTATGTGGAAGGTCGAGGCCCGGGCACTTCAGAGGTGTAACAACGGTGGTTGCAAAATTATTTACCATTCTAAATCCTGATGTTGCAATCTTCGGACAAAAGGATGGGCAACAGGCAATTGTAATAAAAAAAATGGTAGAAGATCTCTTTTTCCCAATAAAGATAGTAATTGCACCAATTGTAAGAGAAGAAGATGGACTTGCCATGAGTTCCAGAAATTCTTATCTGTCAAAAGAAGAAAGGGAAATTGCATCCAATTTATATAAAGCCCTCGAACTGGGGGGTATAACAATCTTAAAGGGCGAAAGAAACGCAAATGCGGTAAAGGAAAAAATTCTTGAGTTTCTGAGGGGTATTGAAGGCATTAAGGTTGACTACATCGAAATAGTGGAGAGAAACACATTAAAACCTGCAGAAAAAATAAAAGGTGATATCATGATTGCAGGTGCAGTTTTCGTGGGAAACACTAGATTAATCGACAACATATCAATCTATGTCAATTAAAATAGATGGATCCCAGATTGTAATAGTTGGTTATGGTAGGGTTGGGACCTCTCTTTATAAAGTTTTAAAAAATTATTTTAAAAATATAAATATTATACATTCGTACCAAATTGAGTTTTTTGAAAAAAGGAAGATTTTCAAAAATCTCATTGTTTTTCTTACTGTAAAAGACGATTTTCTAAGAAATATTTCCGAAAAAATTTCCCTCTTAGATTTTAAAGTAATAGATGGAATTGCCTTTCACACATGCGGAGCCTTAAGCCACAACATCATTTCACCTTTAAAAGAAAAAAATTTTAAAATTGCATCATTCCATCCCCTTTTTACCTTTAGAGAAAAAAATTTACCGGAAAAAATCTGGAAGCACATGGTAATAGCAATTGAAGGGGATAAAGAAGCAGTGGAAACTGCTTTTTTAATTGCAAAAAAATTTAAAGGTTCACCTTTTAAAATCAAAGAAAGTGAAAAGGAACTCTATCATGCAGTTGCTTCACTTCTCTCCCAGAGTGGCTATTTTATTTATGAAATAGTGGAAAAGACTGTGGAAGGTACCAACTTTGGGGAAATAAAAGAGGTTAAGGACTCACTCTATAATCTTTTACTAAACTCCTTAAGTAATTCAAGAATGAAGGGAAGAGAATATGCCACGGGACCTGCAATCAGGAAAGATCTTAAAATCATTGAAAGGCATTTAAAGATTTTAGAAAAAAACCCAACCACAAAAAATTTTTACCAACTGTTGACAGATTTTATAATCAATGAAAATTCTTAACCATCGATAATATGTGCAATCCCTTTCATGGCATTAAGTACTCTCTCTATATGATCTGTTAAATCAACCCCAAGTTCTTCAACACCCAGGTATATTTCCTCCCTATTTACCTTTCTGGCAAAAGCCTTATCTTTTAATTTCTTTTTCACAGACTTAACCTTAACACTCTTAATACTTTTATCAGGCATAACAAATGAAACAGCAAGGATTAGTCCCGTTAGTTCATCAACGGCAAACAACGCCTTTGCCATATCGGTTTCTCTCGGAACATTTGTATGGGAAGCATGGGACAAAATTGCATTTACTATTTCTTCATCCACTCCCATATCTCTCAAAATTTCCGCCCCTTTAAAGGGATGTTCCTCTGGATACTTTTCATAATCAAAATCATGTAGTAAGCCAGTTATTCCCCATTTCTCCCTATCCCCACCAAAAATTTCAGAATAACTTTCCATGGCAGATTTAACACTGTAAGCATGTTTTAAGAGAAAATCATTTGTGGTATATTCTTTCAACAATTTTTCTGCATCTGAAAGTGTAAATTTCATCACATTTCTCCTGAAAATTTTTTAAGGTTAATTTTAAAAATTTTCATACAAAATCTCAACAAATTGCAATATATAATTTAGAAATTTTTAGAGTAGGAGTATGTTTATGATGAAAAAACTTTTTCTATTGCTTCTTGCTTTATCTCTTCTTTTTATCTTTTCCTTTGCGGGAAGCTGGCACAGTTTTAAAATGGGGAAAAAATCTCTTCCCACAAAACCTGAAATCAAACTAATCGAAAATACCCCTGAAAATGTGGCACTCAGCGTAAATTTAAGTGGGATCTGGACTGATGTTAAAAGTACCCATAAAAAACTTTTTTCCACCATATCTTTTCCTGAAGCAGGAGTTACAAATATTGTGGGAATGCCTCAATTACCTGTTATCAGAAAAATGGTGGAAATTCCTTATGGATCTGAAATCAATGTGAGATGCAATGTAATAAATGAAATTGCGGTAAACTTAAAAGGTATTGGAGCAAATTACAAAATTTTGCCTGTTCAATACTCAATTCCCAAAATTCCCGGTGCAGAAAGGAAAATTCCATTTGTAATGAACAATAAATTTTACAATTCAAATCAATTCTATCCAGAAAAGGACATTACCTACACCGGCCCATATTACTACAGAGGCCACAAAACAATTATGGTTGAATTCTATCCTGTAAAATACAATCCCTACAGTGATACAGTAAGAATAATAACTGATGCAGATATTGAAATAACATTCTCAGGTGGGAATTGGGAAAAAACTGATGAAAATGTGGTAAGTAAATTTTCACCCACCTTTGAAAAATGGTTTGAAAAAAATATTGTAAATTATAGGGGAATAGAAGGTTACAAGGGAACTTCCTCCTTAAATTATTCAGAAGGTATGCTGGTTGTTGTTGGTTCAACCTTTGTAAACGATACAAATCTCGATGACTATCTTGACCTAAGAAGAGCAGAGGGCTTAAAGGTAGTTAAGGTAGCCATGTCAGACATTGGTAGCACTGCCGATGACCTTAGAACTTACATCAGAAACCAATATTTAAACTGGAGCAATCCTTCACTTACCTACGTAATTTTAATAGGTGACACAGACACTGTCCCCTACAAAGAAGGAACAGCCAATTACAATGGTGATCATGCAAGGGCAGCAGATAACTACTATGCGGCAATTGATCCGGAGCCCTACAGTGACGACCTGTTAGCCCCAGATGTATTTGTATCAAGAATAAGCGTAAAGACAGTGGATGAACTTCACACATACTTAGACAAAGCCACAATGTATGACAACTTAAGTTTTTCAAACACCTCATGGTGTGAAAAAATTGAGTTCATTGCAACAAGTGATAGTGGTAACTACACCGTTGCAGAAGGCACCCACAACTATGTTGTGGACACATGGACAGATAGTTCACATGAAGGATATACTGGTATTTTTCCAAATAATCCTCAGGATGGTGGAGATAAGGTCTATGCAATAACATATAATGCCACGGAGACAGATGCTGTAAATTCAGCAAATGATGGAAGATTTGCAATAAACTACTCTGGACATGGTGGTGAATATGAGTGGGCAGGACCTGAATTCACACAGGATGACATAAGAAGTCTTACAACTACAGATGCCTATCCATTCGTTATAGGTAATGCATGTGTAACAAATTCCTTCACATATGATGAGTGTTTTGGTGAAACCTGGATAAGAGATGACCATGGCGCAATAATGTACTGGGGAGCCTCCATGTATAGTTATTGGGATGAAGATGACATTTTAGAGAGAAGGATGTGGGATGGAGTTTTTGGAGATAATATAACAGTTTTAGGAAAGATTACTGACAATGCAAAACAAAAACTCTTTGAGCACTACGGGGATGGAGATAACACAAAATACTACTTCGAAATTTACAATATGCTGGGAGACTGCTCTCTGGATCTTGTAAATCACACTCCTAAAAATTTAAATTGTACATACCAAAATAATGTACCCACAGGAACGTCAAGCATAAATTTTCATGTGGAAGATACAGATGGCCATGTCATAGAAAATGCACTCGTATCAGTTTACAACAATGACCACAACATTCATCAGGTGGGATATACGGACGCATCAGGAGATGTAACCATTCAATTTTCAAGTCCCCTCTCCGAGGTAATGACATTGAATGTGGTTATAACCCACCACAACAATGTAAAGCACACTGGAACAATTGATGTCATACCTGCAAATGGTCCCTATCTTGCTTATGAATCTCATACCATCTTAGACTACGATACTGAAACTCCAGTTAGTGAAGTAAATCCTGGCAATCACTATAAAATGGTTGTAACCCTTAAAAATGTTGGACAGGAAAATGCAGTTGGAATAAACACTGTATTAAGTACAAATGATGGGTACATAACAGTGGATCAGCAAAATTCAACATATCCAGATATTGCACCGGGAAATACAGGAAATAACACTGTATATTTTGAATTTACTGTGGATGAAACCACACCTGATAATGACTCCATACTTTTTAGCCTCAACTGGTCCACAACATCAAAGGCACATGACGGAACAACAACTTTCAATCAAATAGTAAACAGACCTATTTTAGTATATGTATCTCACACCGTAGATGATTCAACTGGAAACTGTGATACAGACGGGATACCAGATAAAAATGAATTTACAAAATTCACAATTACATACAAAAACAACGGTAGTGGTACAGCCTTTAGCCCAAAATTCACCTTAACTCAGGCAAAATGTGATATATCCAATTCTCCAGTAACGACCTCCACCACTGTAGCTCCTGGAAACACAATTAACATTGAATTTGATGTGGTGGTAGGTGATACTGTGGGCTGTCCTGAAACACTTTCCTTTAACACCACTGTAAGTTATAAAAATGTCAGCAACTATGGAGTAAATGATTCCTACAGTTTTGATCAACTTTCAAATGGAGACTATGTAGCAGATTCTTTTGACGACGACATGGAAAGTGGAGAAGGTAGCTGGACACATTCAGCAGCACAGGGAACGGATGACTGGGCACTTGTGACAGATGAATCCCATTCAACCTCCCACTCCTGGTTCTCATCTGATGAAGGCTCTGTTAAAGATGATTACCTAATAATGCCAGAGTTTACATTGGGCGAAACTTCAACACTCACCTTCTGGCAAAAATATGAGATGGAAAATGGCTATGATGGATGCGTCCTTGAAATATCTACAGATGGTGGAAGTACATGGGAAGATCTCGGAAATTATATTACTCAAAATGGATATACAGGGACAATTAGTTCTTCATATAACTCGCCAATTGCCGGGAGAGAAGCCTGGACTGGAACTGCAGATTGGGAAGAGGTAAAGGTTGATCTCTCCCACTATGCAAATCAAACAATAAAAATTAGATTTAGGCTGGCATGTGACCAAAGCGTGTCAAAAACAGGATGGTGGATAGATGATGTTCACGTTGACACCCAGACACTTTTATGTCAGCAGACAACCTGTACAACTGTTTCCTGCAGTTATGGAGATTTAAATAGAGATGGAAATGTTGACAATGCCGATTTACTTCTCCTTGCACAATATCTCTCAGGACAGGATGTAACCTTTGATTGTGGAACACAATATGCAGATCTTAATAGCGATTCAAATATAGATTCAATTGACCTTGCAATCCTTGCAAATTACATTGTGGGTAATATCACCAGTTTACCTTACACTCCATAATCACACAGGAATAGATTGGATATGAGAAAAGGGAGCCATTGAAATTGGCTCCCTTTTTTTACTTTATGGATTCTATTCTTACATCAAAATGAAGAGTTTTTCCAGCAAGGGGATGATTACCATCAAGGATAACTTTTTCTTCTCCCACTTCAAAAATTGAAAAAATATAATTTTGAGTTCCATCTTGAGAGGTAACCTCTATTTCCATTCCCTTTTTCAGTTCCATACCCTCTGGAAAGTTTTTCCTTTCAACCTCAATCATTAAATCATCAAGGTGATTCCCATATGCCTTTTCAGGAGGAACTTCAAAGGATTTACTTTCTCCAACCTCCATTCCTATCAACGCCTCTTCAAAGCCTTTTATAAGTGGAGTTTCGCCTACCTTCAGGACAAATGGTTCTCCCTCTCTGGTGGCATCAAAAATATCCCCATTTTCAAACCTTCCAACATAAGTAAGAGTTACCGTATCTCCATAATTTACCTTTTTCTTATCAATCATTTTTTCTCCTTTCTTTCTTCAATCTCTTTAACTATTTTTTCATATGCTCCAAGCATATCATCACTTTTAATAATAGGTCTACCAATTACGAGATAATCAGCACCAAGTTCAATTGCCTCCCCTGGTGTTAAAACTCGCTTCTGGTCATCTTTTATATCTAAATTTTCCTTGGGTCTTATCCCCGGAGTAATTAATTTCACATCAGGTAAAATTCCTTTAATTAGAGAAATTTCCCTGGGGGAGGATACAAAAGATCTAATACCTGCCTGATAGCCAAGCACAGCCAATATTTCAACCATCTTTTTTATGGAAGTTCCCCCTGAAATTAAGTGAAATTCTTCCTCATTAAAGGAGGTCAATACGGTGACCCCAACTATTTCAGGGACATCGAGTTTCTCCTTCCCGCAAAATTCTTCAAGTCCATCTTTTAAAAATGTAAGAGATCTCCTTCCATTCAAAAGATGAACTGTAAAGAAATCTACACTTCTCTTAGCCATTTCTTTGGCGGCTTCAGTAATTGTATTTGGAATGTCAAAGAGTTTTAAATCCAGAAATACCCTATTTCCATTCTCTTTCAACCTATCTATAATATCAGGGCCTTTAGCATTAAAAAGTTGGAGTCCCACTTTAAATATAACATCCTTTCCCTTAAAGGCTTCAAGCACTTCATCTAATTTTTTATCATCAGAAATATCAAGTGCCACTATTATTTTTTCAGATATCATCTCCATCCTCCAGAAGGGGAAAATTTATTCCATTTTTCTTTAAAAAAATACCTGTAAAATCTCTTACTGAAGTATGTCCTCTTTCCTTCAAATAATTTTCCATGCCCTTTAAAATCTTCAATGGGGACTCAGGATTTAAAAAATTTGCAGTTCCAATTTCCACAGCAACAGCGCCCAGAGCAATATACTCAAGCGCATCCCTAAAATTCAATATTCCACCTGAAGCAACAATGGGGATATCAACACTACTTGCAGATTCAAATACAATTCTCTGAGAAATGGGTTTTATCGCAGGACCACTTAATCCACCTTTAATCTGAGAAAGTTTGGGGCTAAGCGTATCAAGGTCTATTGCAATTCCCAGATAGGTATTGGAAAGAGTTACTCCATCTGCTCCACCATCTTTTACCGCCTCAACAAAGGGAACAATGTCAGACACATTGGGAGACAGTTTTATCAATAGAGGGATATCATCCAAAATTTTCCTTAACTTCTCAGTCAGCGAAAAAATGGCATCGGGAGACTTAGAAATGTGAATCCCTCCCTTTTTCACATTTGGACAGGATACATTTACTTCAACCCCATCTACTTCTCCTCTTCCTGCGATAAACTCACATATTTTTTCATACTCCAGAAAATCATCTCCAAGGATATTCAAAATTATCCTGCAATCTTTTCCCCTTAAAAGAGGCAATTTTTCCTCATAAAATTTCTCAATCCCAACATTTTGCAGACCAATGCTGTTTAGAAGGCCGCATGGTGTTTCACAGATCCTCGGTGGTGGGTTTCCTTCTTTATACCTTAAAGAAAGCCCCTTTACAACAATTCCTCCGAGAAGCCCTATGTCAAAATACTCTTCAAATTCAATACCATAACCAAATGTTCCACTACCTGTTAAAATGGGATTTTTTAACTCCAACCTACCTATTTTAGCCGAAAGATCCACAAAAAGCCCCTTAATTTATTTTAAGTAGACATTCTAACAGAAATATTGTATTTTAAATATGATTTTTTTTGGGGTTTTTATATGTTTCCCATAAGAGATGATATACCACATGAAAAGCCGCCAATTGTCAACTACCTTTTGATAATCATAAATTTCATATTTTTCTTTTATGAACTCGGTTTGGGGAAATACCTGAATAATTTCATTTATATATATGGTGTTGTTCCAGCAAGATATACTTTATTCCTAAATGGTCTTGGATTATCTTCATCACACTTAATAATACCACTTTTTACATCCATGTTTCTCCATGCTGGATGGTTTCACATACTGGGTAACATGTGGTTTTTATTTGTTTTTGGTGATAATGTAGAAGATAAACTTGGACACTTTAGATACCTTGTTTTTTACATTATCTGTGGACTGTTTGCCTCTTTCCTTCATATTTTTTTCAATTTAAACTCAACTGTTCCCAGTATAGGAGCAAGTGGGGCAATTGCAGGAGTCTTAGGGGCATATATGATTTTTTATCCTCATGCAAGGATACTTACACTTCTACCAATATTCATTTTCTTTGAGATAATAGAACTTCCAGCCATTTTCTGGATAGGACTCTGGATATTAATTCAGATATTTTTTGGAACTCTCTCTATTGGAAGTAGTGGAGGGGGAGTTGCCTGGTGGGCTCATATTGGAGGATTTTTGGCTGGAATGATCTATGCCATGAAATTTCTCAAAAGAGAATATGAAAAAAGGAGGTTTTATTTCTAATCAAAAAAAATACACTCCTTTTTAAGGGAATCAAAGACCTTAACCACCCTTTTATATTCCTTCAAATCACCAAGACTTCCAAGAATATCAGCCCTATAGAGTTTTAAAAGATTTTCAAAAAATTTGGATTTAAAAATGTACAGTAGATGCTCCATGGAACCATTCCTCACAATTGCCCCCAACAGGTGATTTTTAATGTAAAACATGAGTTCCTCAACTTCAGCATCACTAAATCCTAATCTTTTTGAAATTTTTCTACCCATTTTCGCCCCAACAACTGCGTGCATGGGAAATCTCAGAGAGGGGCTTGCCACAATTGTTTCAGGCTTACCTATATCATGAAGCAACATTGAAAGGGCAAGTACCCTATTTTTTGTCTTCAAATATTTAAAACACTCAAGTGTATGGACAAACACATCACCCTCAGGGTGAAAATCCTTGTCTTGAGGGCATCCTTTAAGCGTGGCAATTTCGGGAATAACTTTTTCAAGCAAACCATAATTATCCATCAGAGAAATTCCCCGATGGGGATTCTTTGAGGTTAAAATCTTAAAAAAATAAATTAATACCTGGGAATCAACCTCCCCACCTAAATCTAATTTATTACTAAACTTAAAATCAAATAAAAACTCAACTGAAAAATATATTCCCTTTAATACATCTTTTATCCCCCAAAAATCCTTTTCCTCCACAAAAAAAAGTTCTTTATTTTTTAAACTACCATATACTCCAAAGGGATCATAAAATTTATCTTTTAAAGGAATATAAAAAAAAGATTCAATATTAAGAAATCCTTCAGGCAAAGACTTTTTTAAATACCCCCCTTTATGGATATCGCAATCGGGTAAAACCTGAAAGTTTAACCTGATCTCATTTAAATAAATGACTGCAGAATAGCCATCTTTACCAAAATCCACATTTTCAAAATTTTTTGCAAGATAGATGAGATCACAATCTGAAATTACATTCAACGTATTAAAATTCCATTTATTTAGATAGATGCTAAAAGATTGTGGACCAGATACAAATAGGGAAAACCCATCCCTTGAAAACTTTTCCGAAATTTTTTTCAAAAGTAACTTCAAGATCACCCCAAAAAAGCATATTTGAAAATTTCATAAATTAAAATTGTAATTAAAGCGGTAAAGGGTATTGTAACAAACCAGGAAATAACTATATCCCTTATAACCTTTAAATCAAGTGCAGCAATTCCCCTTGCAAACCCAACCCCAATCACAGCCCCAACAAGGGTGTGTGTTGTGGATATGGGAAGCCCCATCTTGGAACAAACAAGAATTGTAGTTGCTGCACCAAATTCAGCAGAAAATCCCCTGGTGGGAGTAATTTCTGTTATTTTGCCACCTATGGTTTTTATTACTTTGTATCCATATGTGGCAATCCCCACCACGATTCCGACCCCACCAAGGGCAAGCACCCACGATGGAACAGGAACATTGGGAGAAATGCTGTGTGTATTAAAAATTGCAACGACAGCGGACAATGGTCCCACAGCATTTGCCACATCATTTGACCCATGGGCAAAAGCAACATAACAGGCAGTTGCGACCTGCATATATTTAAAAATCTTTTCAGTATCTGCAAGTCTCTTATAATAATCTTTTCTGGACTTGTTCCACAAAATTCTAAAATATATTTTTATCAATATGAAGGCAACAACTCCGGCAAGAAGTGAATATAAAATTGCTGGCAAAAGGGAAATTTTAAGTTTAAATCCCTTATATACAAGGGACATGGTAAGAACCATCACTAAAATACCTATCAAGTATGGAAGATAGGTGGAAGCAGCCCTTACTGGATACTTTTTATACAAAATTTTTCTCGTAATGAAAAAAAAGATAAAAAAAGCAAGTATTCCCCCCATAACAGGAGAGATAATCCAGCTTGCCACAATACTTACAACTTTCATCCATTTTATATTTCCAACACCAGTTGTAAAGATTCCAAAGCCTATAACTGCCCCCACTATGGAATGGGTGGTAGAAACAGGGAGTCCCTTATATGTCGCAAGGTGAAGCCACACACATGTAGCGATAAGTGCCGCAAGCATACCAAACATGAGATGTTCCGGTTGATTTGAGAAAAAGCGTATGTCAATAATCCCCTTTCTTATTGTACTTGTAACCCTGTCACCTACAAAAAAGGCACCACTAAATTCAAAAATGGAGGCTATTAAAACGGCCTGAAAAAGGGTTACCGCCTTTGAACCAACTGAAGTCCCCATTGCATTTGCAACATCATTTGCCCCAACATTCCATGCCATATAAAATCCAAAAAAGAGGGCAAGATAAAAGGCTATTGTATATAGAGTATGTATATCCATTTTCCCACCTGATTATTTAGAAATGAATAATCTAATTCTATTTCCAACCTTTTCTGATAAATTAGCCACATCTCCCAATTTATTAAAGATTTTCAGCCACATAAAAATATCCATGGGCTTTAAACTATCTTCTATTTTAAAGAGTTCCTTTGCAAGATTTGCCTGAAGTATATCCGCTTCATGTTCAAGTTCACCAACCCTATTTATCATTTCATAGACATTTTTAGCCACAACCCCTCCAAAAGAGGTTTCAAGGAGTTCATCAAGTTTCATCACAACCTCATAAATCTGGTCAAATGTCTTTAAAACAATATTTACAAAGTCATCCATGGGCTTGTGAAGTTCCTCAGGCAACTTCATGGGGCGAAGTGTTATTAATACTGCAAAGTCTTCAGTACAATCGGCAATGGCATCCTGAGAAGATAAAATAGTCAAAAGGGTATCCCGGGGAACAGGTAAAAAGATACTCCTTGGCAGATTATCCCTAATTCTATTTTTTAATAGATCCACTTCATGCTCAAGGTGTGAAATTACCTTTGCATCCTCTTCATATTTTTGAAAGTCACCCTCTTTTAAGTGTTCAACAACAATGGGTATCTTATAGACACATTCTTTAATTTTTTTCATCTGTTCCTGAATGGGTTCAAAGGGAGACTTCTTGAAGAGATCAAAAATGCTAAATCCCATAACGCACCTCTAAACTTTAAAATTGGACTTTACAAAAATAATGGTAGTATATCTTTTTAAAAACTATTTTTCAACTTTTTATTTTAATGATGGTATAATCAGGCTATGAAAAACTTCTACAAATCAATAAAAGAGTTTCTCGACCATATAAAATTTGAAAAAAATTATTCAGAACACACAATAAGAAATTATAGGATAGATTTAATGCAATTCTATGACTTCCTCAAAGAAATGGAAGGAAAAAACATTGATATAGAAAAGATTGATCACTATACAATAAGAGAATTTATAGGCTTTTTATATTCAAAGAGACTTTCAAAGAAATCCATTGCAAGAAAAATTTCATCCCTAAAATCCTTCTTCAAATATCTATCAATTCACAAAAACCTTAAGGTAAATCCTCTGATATACATATCCTATCCCAAACTGGATAAAAATTTACCCTCCGTACTTTCCTTCAACGAAATGGATGAACTGCTAAACCTTCCTGATGATGAAACACCCATGGGCAAAAGAGATGGAGCCATACTTGAATTTTTGTATGCAACGGGAATGAGGGTAAGTGAAATATGTTCTCTAAATATAAATGATGTGGATATGGCTCGAGAAATAGTAAAGGTTAAAGGAAAGGGGAAAAAAGAAAGAATTATACCTTTTAATAAAATTGCATGTGAGAAACTTAAAAATTACATTTCAATAAGATATATTTTTTTAAAAAGGGATAAAAAGGGACAGGGAGATCCTTCAGCCCTCTTTTTAAATTTCAGAGGAGGAAGACTTACTGAAAGATCTGTAAGAAGAATACTTGATAAGTACATTGAAAAACTTGCCATAAGAAGAAAAGTCTCTCCCCACACAATAAGGCACTCCTTTGCCACTCATCTTTTAAACAATGGGGCAGATTTAAGAACCATACAGGAACTTTTGGGACACGCTTCTTTAAGTTCCACCCAAAAATACACCCACATGGGAATAGATGAACTCTTAAAAATTTATAAAAACACCCACCCCCGTTCATAGAGGACAAAAAAGTTAAAAATTATCAAAAGTAAAACAGGTAAAAACAAAAGTTTCAGAACATCCCCCACCTTTGCCCTATAATAATCAGCACTCAGTATCAGACAAAGATGCAGGGGTGAGAGCAACACCCCCATGAAACCACTTATATACACAAATGAGATGTAATCTAAATTTTTTCCAAAAACTTCAATGAAAAAGGGAAAACTTATCGCCACATAAGCGGTGTTGACCCCTGTAAGAAACCCTATGGCAAAGGGAATAAAAAACATATACAAGACCACATATTCCCCGGAATTTTTGAGTAAAAGGTGTATCAACTTTGCAACATCGGAATAAATTATTACATTTTTAAATGCCAGAACCGAAAAAAGAAGCAAAACAACATTTAATTTCACACTTTCCTTAAAAAAGGAAAGCATTTCAAGTGAAAATTTAAATTTAAAAAAATGTAGAAATGAAATAAAAACCACAATAAAGAGGGAAAGCAAAACATTAATCCTTAAAATCATAATCAAAAAAATTATTAGCAAAATCTCCCAGGTGGAAAAGAAAAAATGTCTGAAAAAATCACCCAAATTGGAAAAAGAGGAAGATGTTTTACTCCTTAACCTTGAAAAATATAACAGAGAAAAACCCACCCCCACAAAAATCATAAAGGGAGTAAAGAAAAATTGACGGGAAATCAATTTGACCATGTTAACTTTAAATATTATTGTGGTTAATATGAGTCCCTGGTACAAAGGCCAGGAATACTCCCACACATGTCTAAACCAATAGTTCAAAAAGGTCTTTTTCGTTCCGCTAAAATTTTTTATCTCATCTATTTCCTCAAGTATGGGAGCAGAAACAAGGGCACCCCCTGGCATTGGCAAGAGACCTATAAAAGCAGGTGCCACCATTCCTACAAGTAAAGGATTTTTTAAAATATGCTTTAAACTTTTCACAAGAGAAGATATGGAATTTTTCCTCTTCAAAATCTCTCCAAAAATAAGTACAAGGACCACAATTGAAATCAAAATAAATGTGGGGAGTTCAATGGCAGTGTGCAAAAAAATCTCAAGAATTTTTAAAATTGAAAGCCCATTCAATACACCTATTAAAAAGGCGACAGATACAATGGATATGGTAAGGTCCTTTTTAAAAATTATCAGGAGCAAAAGTATAACTATGGGCAAAATTATTCTTAAATATTCCATAATACACACCAGAGAACCTGAAATTTTATTAAAAGGGAAACAAATTTTCCATATCTATTTTAAGAAAACCTGAAAAATGGGGAATAAATCACATGGAAAAGAGTTCTCCCTTCAAGGTCTGGGCAGAAAAATCGGTTATTTTAACTTTTACAATATTTCCTATTAAATCTCTATCACCACTAAAATTTACAATATAGTTCTGCTCAGTTCTCCCCATTAATGTATCCCCTTTTTTGGAAATTGATTCAACAAGTACCTCATAGACCTTTCCCACCTTACTTTTATTCAACTCAAGTTGTATTTTTTTCTGGAAATCCTGTAAATTCATAAGCCTTTCAAGTTTGATTTTTTCATCCATATCCTGAAATTTTCTCCAGGCAAGAGTATTTGGGCGGGGGGAATACTTAAAGGAAAAGATACTGCTATATTTAACCTCTTCAAGAAGAGAAAGTGTCTTTTCATAATCCTCCCTGCTCTCTGTGGGAAACCCCACAATAAAATCTCCTGATATTCCAAATTCTATACCGGTGGATTTAATCATATCTATTTTTTCAAGATATTCTTCCCTTGTATATTTTCTATTCATCAATTTTAAAATTTTATTGGATCCAGATTGTGGTGGAAGGTGAATATGCTTGCAAATATTTTTATTGGCCACCATTACAGACAAAAGTTCCTCATTAAAGTCTTTGGGATGAGATGTTGTAAATCTGATTCTCTTTAACCCTTCTATCTTTGAAACCTCACTTAGCAAATCCACAAAATCATACCCATCTGGATCCCTATATGAATTTACATTCTGTCCCAGAAGATTTATTTCAACTGCACCATCTTTTATATATCTTTTAACCTCCCCCAAGACATTTTCAAGTTTCCTGCTTCTTTCCCTGCCCCTTGTAAAGGGAACTATACAGTAGGAGCAAAAATTATTACACCCCTCCATTATGAGCACATATTCTCTAAATTTCTCATTTCTCTTTATCTCTTTTATCTCAGGTGGATAAGGGGAACCATCCATTTCCACATCTAAAATTTTTTCCCCATAATTTTCAATCAGGTACCTGACCACATCCCCAATCTTAAAAAATCTTCTCGTGCCAAGTACAAAATCCACATAGGGAGCTCTCTTAAATATTCTTTCTCCCTCAACCTGTGCCACACATCCACATACACCTATTAAAAATTTTCTATTTTTCTTTTTCTTTTTTAGCCTACCAAGATAACTAAATAGTTTTTCCTCAGCCTTTTCTCTCACAGAACAGGTATTAAAAATAAATATATCTGCATCATCTCCGGAAGATGACAAAAATCCCCTCGACTCCAGAATGCCAGCCATCTTCTCAGAATCAAGGACATTCATCTGACATCCAAATGTCTTAATGTAAAATTTTCTCACGGAAATTCCCCTTAAATACTATCTATCACAGGTTTCAAAACTCTTTTTGGTGCAAACAGGTGAAATATCCCTTTTATCTCCCTTAATTTTTGAAGTAAACTTTTTAACAAAATTAATAACATCTTTAAAACACCTTAAAAAGGTTTCAGATGCTCTTCTCCTGAAATTCCGAGATTTTAAAGCATTTGACACCCTTTTTTCAAATATTTTTTCAATTTTATTTCTACCCCTTATAAACTTACTCCTTAAAAGGAGATTTTTTTTGTAATTGTTATCAAGCAATCTCACGAATCTTTCACAAATCCACCAGAAAGATCCTGAAGAAAATTTACTATCAGCAATTTTGAGAGACTCTGGAAGTTCCACACTATTTAAAATTGGGAAAATTGGAAAATAAAAGTTCAAACATGGTTTAGAAAAGAGACACCACATAACACTTTTTTCCACATTACGCCCATCAATTTCAACTATCATACTTCCAACTGTCTTAGAATAACATATTGTCCTTGTTGGATTTTCCTCTATTACGGCACCAGGTATCTGGCAGTGGGGGGGAGAAAGGGGATTAAATGGTAAAATCTTCTTTCCATCTGGCAGGGTGTATACATAATTTTCAAAATGACTTCTCAATACTTCTTTAATGTCTTTAACTGAGATTTTTTTAACCTTCTTCAGTGTAGACAGGGCGAAATTATACCTGATGTCATTATAGTGGATATTTTCTTTACTAAAATAATCACACATGGATTTTCTAAAACTAAATTTTCCACCTTCTTCCACATAGCGCTTTTTCTCTTTCAAAAATTTTATTAGTTTTTCAAGTTTTAAATTAAACCTACCAGAATTATCCGGTAAATCGGGATATTTTATCTCAAATCTGTTTGCCCTTACCTCAAAGGTCTTAACCCTTATTGCAACCCAAAATTTATAACAGGTCTCAACAATCCAGACCTCATTTTTATCAGCAATGGTATACATCTCAGGTATTTCTATAAAATAATCCTTAAGCAACTTATCTATTAATAAAACCCCTTCATATGCTGTTTTACATCTTTCAAGAATTAATCTGACAACGTCATTGTCATGTAATTTTTTGCTTTCATCCCCTTCATATTTCCACCAGGATGCGGCATCGTTATCCGCAACCGCCACTCCAAATTCATTAACTCCCATTCCATTACCCCACCTCCATTCCTCTCTATTTTTATGTTCATCATCAAGAGATTTAAAACCATAAAAGGAATAGGTTAAACTGACCTGTGGTATCTCAATGAACTGCAGTTTGACATTTTCACCCTTTTTGTACTTTTTCTCCGGTTTGAAAATCAAAATTTGAGCACTATCTGGAGAAAGATCCCTATTTTTACCAAGCAGAACATCACCCGTTTTGCTAAAGCCCTTTGAAACAGCAATCGTGGTACAGGAAAACACATAAAAAAAAGATAGAACAAGAAAAATAAGTAAAAAAAGTAATCTTTTATTCATTTTTAAAAATCTCCCAGAATTTCCAGAACTTTATAAAAATCTGGTTTATATTTTATATAATTTATTCCCTTATATTTTTCCTTCAAACTTTTATTTTTAGAAATAACAATGATATCCCTTTCAGAAACACACTTTAAGGCATTGTCAAGAATCTCTTCCTCAATGTCTCCGATGAAAATTACCTTGGTGCAACTTTCAAATTTATATTTTTCAACACCTTTAAGAGAGGTGACATAAACAATAATCCCAAAACTTCTCAGAAAAATGCTCAGTAAATTGGCAAGTTCCATATCATCACTAAAAATTACCACTCTATTTTCCTTTTCATAATCTTCTTCAATACCTTTTCTCCCGCCCTCTACTGGCAAAAACAGCAAAAATTCAAGGGGTTCCCTTCTTACAAAGAAAAAGCCATTCACCTTTTCTGCAATTAAATATAAACTTGTTATTTCAGAATTTATCTTTCCACCACCAACATAGATAAAGGGAGAGTCAAACAATTTGAAATTTTCATCACTTACTTCACCTCCCTCGAACAAAAACTTTAATACCACAAATTCCCTGCCCCTTAACTTTAATCCATCTTCCCAACTAAGGATATTTTTCCCACAATCTCCATAACACCTATCAAGTGAAACCCTAACCCTTTCACACTTCCTCACCACTTTCTCCAAAATTGAGGCCACATTTAAAAAAATGAGGTCAAGATATGTCTTTGAAAAATTGAATGCTCCAATGTCAACTTTTTTATCATCTAAAACAAGGGGAACTAAAAATCCCTCACCATATTTTTTAATTCCCATTTTTAAACTTTCATAAAGGTCAACTCCATCTTCCTTGCCACCAGATTCAAGCAGGAAACTGTCAATCTCATTTTTAAATTTATCCACATTTTCTATTATTTCATCAAAAAATCTTAAAAATTCTTCTCTTCTTCCAAAAAGTGATTTCAATAATTCAAGGGATAAAAGTAAATTTCTGGTAAAATGGGAAACTGTATATGCAAAACTCCTTATTTTCCCATATATATCCTCTTTTAAACCCTCTAAAAAGGCAATCTTTTCTTCAGTTACATTACTTTTTATCCCGACATATCTTATTTTACTACCATCTCTTCCCACAAGAGGATAGATCAACGCCCTTTCCCTGTATAACTCTCCATTTTTCTTTTTATTGATAAATTCCCCCTCCCACTTATTTCCATTAATAAGTGTGGACCACAGATCTTCATAGGTACTTTGAGGTGTTAAACCTGACTTTAAAATGCTGGGATTTTTTCCGTACACTTCTTCATATGAATATCCCGTCAACTCCTCAAAATATGAATTTACAAATTCTATTTCAGGGACATCGTTTGTCACAACCACCGACAGTGGCAAATTATCAATAATATCCTTAAAAAGAAAAAGTTTTTCTCTGAGCAACTCTTCCCTTGTAACATCAATAATTATTGAAAAAATATACCTCTTGCCCCCAATATCAAAAAAAGTACCAAAAACATATCCCACAATGAGTTTTCCATCGAAGGTTTTCCCCTTTGCAAAATACTTGACATATTTCTTTCTTCCTCTCTCCCTTTCCCTATATCTTTCCTTCACAACCCTTACATACTCTGGAAGGATAAACTCATATATGGAGTTCCCAATTAATTTTTCGGGTTTACAGTTAAAGGTTTCACAAAGTGCACCATTTACATATAATATCCTCTCACTTCTTGAAATCATAAGTGGAATTGGAAGTTTATTTAAAAAATTAAAGATGGACTTTGCTGAAGTAAAAATCTCAAGTATTTCCTTTCCCTCACGGCTTCTTTCATACCCTCGAATATCTCCATTTAAAAGAAAACGAGGCCTTTTTTCAAGTTTTCTGAGATTTAACCTATTTTTTTTATATTTAAATCTATATTTCCTCATCTCTTCTCCTCAGGTACTATTACAATCTTTTTAGATTTTTCAATTACTTCATCGTCAATATTTAAAGCCTCCACCTGCCAGAAAAACTTCTTCCCACTTAAAAAAATTATCCTTTCATCTCCATTCATTTTGTATTTAGCCTTTCTGGTACTTGCAGAAAAGAGTATATTTCCATTCCCATCAAATATTTTTATCTTGTACTTTTCTGCTCCAAGTACTGGATACCACTTAAATATAATTTCACCCTGTGGATCAATTTTATTCAAGGGAGAAACAACAACTATTTTCCCCTTTTCCGCAACACTCTCCCCTAATGTCTTCAAACTTCCCACATGAGAATGGGAATAAAAAAATATAAAAGGTAATACAAGCATAATGACTATGAAACTTATAAAAGTTAAAAATCCAGTTGTAGAATCAAAAAAGGAGATAATCTTATGTATTTTCCCATTATTATACATTGAACTAACTAAATTTGACATCTTCTCAAGGAGATTGGTTTTGGACTTTTCAATGCTTTTCCTGTCAATCTCAATCTTTTCCATTTGAAGAATATTCTTAATCTCCTTCATACAAAAGGAACAGTACTTACAATTTTTTAAATGTTCCCTTATTAATACCATATCCCTATCTTCAAGCAGGCCCCTCTCTTCTCCAATCTCCTGTAACACAAACCCCCTAAAAAGGGATTCATTATAAAAATCGCACCTTTCCTTCAAGACTTCATCCTTCATCCATCACCTCTTTTTCGAGTTTTACTCCCATTTTCCTTTCAACTTCATTTTTCAACAACATCTTCCCATACTCAATGTTTGAACGCACCTGGGAAATGGAGATCCCCAGATCCCTTGCTATTTCTCTATAACTCTTTCCAAGGAAAAAATGCATAAAGATACACATTCTATGGTAATAATTTAAAGCAGTAGAATTCTCAAGGACATCAGCAATAATACTGAGCCTCTCCCTCTTTTCAAGGTCACTTTCAGGAGAAGGATATAGAGATTGAAGTCTATTTACATTTTCATCAATGGAACTAAATCTGTTCTTAAATTCCTTTTTATAATAACTTTTAACCAAATTTTTGGCAATACCTGTTAAAATCCGCCTTACTTCATCCGAATCTTCTGCATACCTCTTTTTAGTAAATTTTATAAACTCCACAAAGACATCTATGGCAATATCTTCTGTGAGATTTTTATCTCCAATCCTCTTATAAACATACTTATAAACTCTGGCATAATTTTTTTCAAAAACTCTTATTAAATACTCCTCATGAGTCAATTTCAACTCCACGTATTAAACACTTCCTTCCTATTTTAGCACAGTATATCATTGACAAAAACCAAATTTTATGGATAATAAATTTTCTCACTTCTGCCGAAGTGGTGGAACTGGTAGACACGCCAGGTTCAGGGTCTGGTGTCCGTAGGGACGTGGGGGTTCGAGTCCCCCCTTCGGCACCATCTGTTTTAAAAATCTGCAGTTGAGAAATATTCTGTTGAAAAATTCAAAAATAAATTATATATTCTATCTTAACTAAAATTTATTTATAAAAATTTTAAAATGGAGTAAATACCATGAAAAAAGGAGTTATTTTTTCTTTTCTTTTCCTTCTCATGTCATTTTTACTCTTTGCCAGTGTAGAAAATTCCACCTGTTTAGATTGTCATGCAGACAAAGAATCTGCAGTAAAGGAACTTGACAACGGTAAAACAATATCTGTTTACGTAAATCCAGAAGTTTTTAAACATTCTGTACATGGAGATCTATCCTGTACTGACTGTCATACTGATCTCGAAAACCTCACAGAAGATGATTTTCCACATGAAGAAAATCTAAAAAAAGTTGACTGTGGAAATTGCCATGATGATGTGGTTTCAGATTTCAAGCACTCTGCACACTTTAAAGCATTTGAAAAGGGCAATAAATTTGCCCCAACATGTGTAAGTTGCCATGGGAAACACGACATATTGCCTTCTGACGATAAAAAATCCCCAATAAACAAGGCAAATGTAGTGAATCTTTGCTCAAGTTGTCATAATGGAAAAAATCTTAGCAATGTAAAGGGATTAAACTATCCCGATGTACTAACTGCCTACAAAAAAAGTGAACACTATTATCAAATAACACATGGTAATTTAAATGCCGCCACATGTGTGGATTGTCATGGAGCACACACTGTAATGGGTGGAGAAAATACGGAATCAAAGGTTTCAAAGAAAAATGTGGTGGACACCTGTGGAACATGCCACCAAAAGGAATCAGAAGAATTCAAAAAAGGTATTCACTACAAGGCATTAGAGGCTGGAATTTCAGTGGCACCGACCTGTACAGACTGCCACAACAACCATGAGATATTGGGGAAACACAGTAAAAATTCTGTGGTTTCAAGTGGAGTTGTGGAATACCTAACATGTATGAAATGCCATGGAAATCAAAGACTGGGAAAACAATTTGGAGAGGAATTTACTTCCCCTGTCACATACAGGTCAAGTTATCACGGAATGAGCCAGTTCAATAAGACAGATGTAGCAGCACGATGTACGGATTGTCATAACAAACATGACATCTTACCGATGGATGATCCAAACTCTTCAATAAACAAAAAAAACATAGTAAACACATGTGGAAAATGTCATAAGGGTGCAAATCAAACCTTTGCAATGAGTTATACTCACTCCACAAGAAATTACCACAAAAATAAAATAGCGGGGATACTTAAAGACATCTATGTAATTCTCATCATCCTCGTAATAGGTGGCATGGCCATTCACAACCTGATAATATTCTTTTTTTACCTGGTGATGAAGTACAAAAAAGAAAAAGAGGAAGAACTTATTCCAAGGTTCACAATGCAGGAGGTAATTCAACACGTTTTACTTGCTGTATCCTTTACACTACTTGCAATTACTGGCTTTATGCTTAAATTCTCCCATTCATTCTGGGTACAATTTCTCGTAAATAATCTTGGAATTACCGAATCCATAAGGGCAACAATCCACAGGATATGCGGCGCGACACTTATAATTGCAGGTATCTGGCACATCATATACCTTGCAACAAGTAAAAATGCCAGGAAACAGTTAAAGGATATAATTTTTACCTTCTCCGATATAACAGGAGCCATTCAAAATGTCATGTACCATCTTGGACTGAGAAAGGAAAAACCTTTATTTGGAAAATTTGACTATACAGAAAAAATGGAATACTGGTCCCTTATCTGGGGAACAATTGTAATGGCTGTAACCGGCCTTACACTCTGGTTTCCAGTTTACTTTTCTAAGTTCATGCCCGTATGGTGGGTAAGGGTTTCAGAAATAGTTCACCTGTATGAGGCAACCCTTGCAACCCTTGCAATACTTGTATGGCACTTCTTCTTTGTAATCTTTCATCCAGAAGAATACCCAATGAACTTTGCATGGCTCACAGGAAGGGTACCTGCTCACCTTGCCAGAGAAAAATATACCCTCTGGGCAGAAGAGGTCCTTGAAGAAAAAAAGGACTCCCAAAAATCTGAAAAAGATGAAAAGGGAGAAGAAGCCTGATTATCAAGGGATGGGTCTTCCCATCCCTTTCACATACAAATAATCAATAAATCAATTCCTCAATACCAAAAGGTTTAATTGCCCTTTCAAAAATTCCAAGGGTATATGCAATTGTCATCCCATAGTTGGTAATTGGTATCCCTCTTTTTTCAGCCATTCTTATTCTATTTAAAATGGTCCTTCTATTATACATACATCCACCACAGTGAATTATCAGGGAAAACTTTCCTTCGGGAAAATCCTTTCCCTTGTGAAACTTAAATTCGAGTTTTTTACCTGTATACTGTCTCAAAAGTCTTGGAATTTTAACCCTTCCAATATCATCTCCTATTGGATGGTGGGAACACGCCTCAACAATTAAGACTTTGTCCCCATCCCTCAGATTGTCAATTTGAAATGTACCCCTTGCAAATTTAACTATATCTCCCTTAAAATTTGAAAACAAAATTGAAAAAGAGGTCATGGGGATATCTTCAGGCACATCTGCCGCAACCTTCAAGAAAGCCTGTGAATCAGTTATAACAATTGAAGGTGGCTCCTTTAAAAGTTCCATGGCAAATTTCAGTTCCCTTTCCTTTACCACAAGGCAAAAGCCATCCCCATCCAAAATATCTCTTATGGTTTGAACCTGGGGCATAATTAGCCTTCCAGCAGGGGCCTCCTTATCAATGGGTACCACAAGAATTGCATATCCTCCAGGAGGAATCAACCCGGAAGTTATTGACATTTCCCATTGATCGCTATTTTTTTCGAGAAGGGATATTAACTTTTCTCTAAGTACATCTACACCTTCTTTACTTTTTGCACTGCAGTAAACAACCCCCTCTTTTTTCACTTCAGGAGGACTTTCATCTATTTTATTTCTTACAAGAATCACAGGTACATCAAAACCATCCACTAATTCTTTAAACCTTTGAAAATGGGAAAAGGTATCCTCTTCACTTACAAAAATCGCCACATCACATCTTGCAAGGACACTTAAAGTTTTTTCAACCCTCTTTTCTCCAAGTTCCCCTACATCATCAATACCTGCAGTATCAATAAAAACAACGGGGCCAAAGGGTAAAAGTTCAAAGGCCTTTTCAACGGGATCCGTTGTGGTACCCGGATGTCTGGA
>JAMOQF010000090.1 GCA_027064125.1 Acidobacteriota bacterium | reverse complement strand
CACCCTGAAAATATACTTTCTTGGAGCAGGAAAGCCTGTACCCACAGCAGTTCCACCGATATTTACATCACGCAACCTCTCCCTGCACTTAAAAAGCCTCCACCTGTCCCTTGAAATTGCTGAAGCATAGGCGGAAAATTCCCTCCCAAGACTCACAGGAAATCCATCCTGACATTCAGTTCTTCCAAATTTTATGTATCCATCCAATTCCCTTTCTTTCTTCTGAAGTGAATGGAGTAATTTCAAAGTACCCTCTTCCAGATCCTTTAACATTCTCAAAGATGCTATCTTTCCTGCAGTTGGAATCACATCATTGGTGGATTGATGTAAATTTATGTGATCATAGGGAGAAATAACCTCGTATTCACCGGGTTTTCTTCCCATATACTTCAGTGAAAGATTTGCAATCACTTCATTTACATTCATGTTTAAAGAAGTTCCAGCACCACCCTGAAGCATTGTTATATTGAAAAATTCATTTAACTTTCCCTCAATCCCATCAAAAATTGCCCTTTCAATGTGTGGGAAAATATCATCTGCAATATATCCAAGTTCTCTATTTGTATATAGGGCCGCAAGTTTTACCTCAAATAAGGCCCTTATTAACTGTGGAAAAGGCGTATGAAAATTTTTCATGGGAAAATTATTTAAGGCCCTATAGGTATTTATCCCCCTTAAATCCCCTTCAGGTATTTCAAGTTCTCCTATTAAATCTCTTTCAACTCTTTTCATTTTAACAGTAAATATCCCTTTCTCCTTCTTCAATTCTTTTTAGAAATATCCTCACCTGATTTCTCAACTTCTCACCTGGTATCTCTTCTACATTTTTCTCTATTAATTTTTCTCCTATTTCCCTTGTTTTTTCCGATGCGTAATCCATAAGGTATTCCTTGAAGGTTAAAATACCATTTGGCAGACATTTCTCCTTTATTAGTCCAGGTTTTGCAAGGTCCATAAAATCCTTTCCCGTCCTTCCAAGTCTATAACAGGAAGTGCAAAATGAAGGAATATAGCCCAATTCACACACATCTCTGATCACCTCATCTATGGGTCTGTGATCTCCGAGGGAAAATTGCTCTCCACTTTCCTTTTCCCCATATCCACCGGGGTTTGTTCTGGAACCTGCACTAATCTGAGATACTCCAAGTTTAAAGGCCTCCCTTCTCATATCCGGATTTTCACGGGTTGAAAGAATTATACCTGTATAGGGTACTGTTATCCTCAAAATGGCGATTATCTTTTTAAAATCCCTATCAGATACCGCATATGGTGGATTAATCGAAACCTCTGAACCGGTTGCCGGCTCAATTCTGGGAACAGATATCGTGTGGGGACCAATGCCAAAGTTTTCTTCAAGATGTCTTATGTGTTGAAGTAGCGCCATTATCTCAAATTTATAGTCATAAAGTCCAAAGAGAATCCCAACTCCCACATCGTCAATTCCCCCTTCAAAGGCCCTGTCCATGGTTGTAAGATGATAAATGTAATCAGATTTGGGACCTGCCACATGCATCTTAACATAAGTGGGATAGTGATAGGTTTCCTGAAAGAGTTGATAAGTCCCTATCCCTGATTCTTTCAATCTTCTAAAGCCTTCCACTTCAAGTGGTGCAATATTAACATTTATCCTTCTTATTTCTCCATTTCCAACCTTTGTACTGTATATCCTCTCTATGCAATTTATTACATAGTCAAGTTCCCCTTCACTTCTTCCCTCACCAGAGACAAGTAAAATTCTCTTATGTCCCTTTGACATGAGTATTTCCGCTTCTCTTTGAACTTCATCTAAGGTGAGCCTCCTTCTCCTTATCTCTTTGTTTGATCTCCTAAAGGCACAATATAGACACTCATTCCTACAAATATTTGATACGTAAAGGGGGGCAAAGAGAACAAGTCTTTTTCCGTAGATTTCATTTTTTATGTAGTTTGCTGTCTCAAATATTTCCTGAAGTATATCTTCATCTTCCACAAGTAAAAGTCTCTCTGTCTCTTCAAAGGATATCCCCTTTAATTCCCTTGCGTGGGAGAGGATATCCCTCACCTCCTCTTTTTCTGGAGGTGAGGTATTCTTTAAATAATCATAGATTCTTTCATGGTCAATAAATGAAGTTTTTAAATCTGTTTTCACAATACATTCTCCTCCCCTAAGAAATATTTTCCCCTTGGTGTATAGTGGGTGTGGAGCAATTTGTGGGAAAGTTCCCCAAGGGGTTTTCCTAAAAATTCCTCATAAAGTTGTTTTATCTCGGGATTCTCATGGGATTTTCTAACAGGTAGCCTCTTCTCTTCCTCATAAATTGCCCTCGCCCTTGCTTCTCTTATCTCTGGAGTTGTGGGGATTGGTTGCCCACCACCACCAAGGCATCCACCAGGACAGGCCATTATCTCAATGAAGTGATAATCCAACTTTCCCTCCTCAAGTCTTCTAAGCAGTTTCTTGGCATTTGCTGTCCCGTGTGCAACCGCAACCTTTACTTCAACCCCCTCAAGAAATTTATACTCTGGCTTTACATTCTCCATAACAAGTGATGCCTCCCTTATCCACTCCATTCCCCTGATTGGAGTTATGTCCAGGTCTTTAAAGGGAACAGGTCTTCCAGTAACTATCTCATAAACAGTTCTCAGGGCAGCCTCCATCACACCTCCAGTGGAGCCAAAAATAAGTCCGGCACCAGAACCAAGTCCAAGAGGATGGTCAAAATCCTCATCTGGCATGTCATGTAAATCTATACCCGCTTCTTTAATCATTGCAGCCATCTCCCTTGTGGTAAGTCCATAGTCCACATCTTTATAGCCACTGTCCCTCATTTCAGGTCTATTGCATTCAAACTTCTTTGCAGCACAGGGCATAAGGGCCACAGTCACAATTTTCGCTGGATCAATACCTATCTTTTGAGCGTAGTAGGTCTTTATTATTGCACCAAACATCTGTTGAGGACTTTTACAGGTTGAAAGATGATCCAGGTATTGGGGATAGTAGTGTTCAATAAACTTAACCCAGCCGGGGGAACAGGAGGTAAACATTGGAAGTTTAACACTTTTATCACCTTCCACCAACTTCCTTTTCAACCTCTCAATTAACTCACTTCCCTCCTCCATTATTGTCAAATCCGCTGCAAAATTTGTATCAAAAATTCGGTCAAAACCTATTCTCCTGAGAGCAGCATTCAGTTTCCCCGTCACACAGGTCCCCGGAGGATATCCAAATTCTTCTCCAATTGCTGCCCTTGGACTTGGTGCAGTTTGAATCACCACAAATTTTGAAGGATCACAAATTGCATCCCAGATTTCATCTGCGGGATCCTTTGCCCTTAACGCACCTGTGGGACATCTGTTAATACATTGGCCACAATTTATGCATATTACCTCAGATATGGGTTTATTAAGTGCTGTCTGTATCTGCACATTGTGTCCCCTGTTTGCGGTTTCAAGGGCTGCAACCTGCTGTAAATCTATGCATGTTCTTATACATCTCTTACAGTGTATACACTTGTTGGGATCCCTAACAATTGCATGTGAGGAATTATCTATTTTATACTTTGGAGAAGTAACAGAAGGGAAAATATACCTATCAATTCCAAAATCTGCAGCAAGTTTCTGGAGTTCACACTTTCCATTTCTTACACATGTATAGCAATCTCCATAGTGTTCAGACAAGATTAATTCAAGGTTCGTTTTTCTCGCAATTCTCACCTTGTTTGAATGGGTTTTAATACTCATTTCCCTATCGATGGGATAGGCACACGCAGGCTGGAGTTTATCCATCCCTTCAATCTCTACCACACAAATTCTACAGATACCTGCCACTGTGAGATCTGGATGATAACAGAGCGTGGGAATTTTTATTCCAAACCTTTTACATGCCTCAAGGATTGTTATTCCCTTTTCAACTTCAAACTCTTTTCCATCTATTTTAATTTTAATTTTTTCACTCATAACCTACCTCTCATTGTAAAGAATTTCATCTTTAAAATTTTTCATTATTGCCAGAAAAGAATTGGGTGAAGACTGGCCCAATCCACACTTTGCGGATATTTTCATGACATCACATAGGGTAAAAAGGGTTTTTAAATATTTAATTGAAGCCTTTCCATCTCTAAGTAATCTCAGGCCTTCAAGCAATCTGTAGTTACCCTCTCTACAGGGGGTACACTGTCCACAGGATTCTTCAAGGAAAAACTCAAGGATGTTCTCCAGTACTTTACCCATATCCCTATTTTTACCTATTACAATAATTGAGCCGCCGGGAGGTAGATCTCCAAAACAGAGGGTTTTATAGTAGTCTTCTGGAACAACTGTAGTTCCAGCATATCCCCCAACCTGAACCGCCTTTGAGTCCACACCTCCAACGTGTTCCAGAAGTTCTATAAGAGGAATTCCCATTTCAACCTCATAGATACCAGGTTTCTCCACATCTCCTGCCACTGAAAAGAGTTTTGTACCATAACATCCCTTAACTCCAAACTTTTTAAACCAACTGGCACCATTTAAAACAATATGGGGAATATTGCACAAAGTCTCAACATTATTCACAACAGTGGGTTTATTTTTAAATCCCTTCTCGGTGGGAAAAGGTGGTTTATTTCTTGGCTCTCCCCTGAAGCCATTCAGGGACTCAATTAGGGCAAACTCTTCACCACAGACATAAGCCCCCGCACCAAATCTCAAATCTATTTGAAAATCAACCTTATCTCCAAAGAGTTTTTTATATTCCTCTATTGTATTTTTTATTTTTTCTGCGAGAAACTTATACTCCTGTCTAAGATAAATAAAACTCTTTTTCGCCCCAATTGCAATTTGACCTATAATCATCCCTTCTATCATCTTTTCCGTATACTCTTCAAGCAATATTCTATCTTTAAAGGTCCCCGGCTCTCCCTCATCTGCATTACATATTAAATACCTCTCTTTTTCAGATTGATTTAAAACCCTTTCCCACTTTATCCCCGTTGGGAATCCTGCACCACCTCTTCCTCTAAGTTCAGAATCCTTTATCAGGGATACTATCTTCTCAGAGCCCATTTTGACTGCCCTTAAAATTGCCTCTCCTCTATCCAATTTGTTAAGAAGAACCTTTTTTTCAATCATATAATTTTTCCTCCTCTATAACTTTCAAGAATCTCAATTGCCCTTTCCGGTGTAAGATTATAGTAGGGCCTGTCATTTATTAGCATGGCAGGAGATCTATCACACATACCAATACAGTTTGTCTCCTCAAGAGTAAAAAGGCCATCATCAGTGGTTTCTCCAACACCAATCCCAAGTTCTCTCATAATCACATTTTTAATTCTATTTTTCCCTTTAAATTCACAGGAAAGACTTCTACAGATTCTAATCACATATTTTCCCTTCTTTTTTTTGTTTAAAAAGGAGTAGAAGGACATGACCCCGTGGATTTCCGCTATTGGGATATCCATCTGTTTTGAAATTTCCACAAGAGCCATATCACTTATAAAACCTATTTTGTCATTTACTGCTATTAAGACGGGGAGAAGGGAACTTCTGTGATTTCCATGAACCTTTAAAACATCTTCAATTATCCTTTTCAAATAATCCACTTTACATTCAATCATTGCACCACCTCTTTTCAATATTTATAAATAATTTTATTTATATTAGATTATATATTAGCAACCACCCCATGTTTAGTCAAGTATTTATTTAAAATTTTAATAATATTAAAATTTCTCTCTTTCTCCTTTAATGTTTACTATTTTCCTTTTTAATTATAAAATAATGGATATGAAGGTAAAATTTACAACACTTTCAACAATCCTACTTTTATTTATTCTCATGGCATGTGGAGGTGGCCACAGAAACATCTATCCTCCTTCTTCAATATTGAAAAACTACAGACTTACAGGATATGCATCCTGGTATGGCCCTAAATTCAATGGGAGAAGAACTGCAAGCGGTGAAATATTTGACATGAATAAATTGACAGCGGCACACAACACTCTTCCCTTTGGAACAATTGTAAGGGTAACAAACCTTAGAAATGGTAAAAGCGTTGTGGTGAAAATAAACGATAGAGGTCCATTTAAAAAAAATAGGGTAATAGATCTTTCATACAAAGCCGCAAAAAAGATTGGAATGATAAGGGATGGAACTGCACCTGTTAAAATAACCATATTAAAACTTGGAAGAGGTAGAAGAAAATGACCAAAAAAAAAATTACAGCCATATACCCCGGATCCTTTGATCCAGTCACAAATGGACATATTGATATCATTAAGAGAAGTATTAAAATTTTTTCCAGGGTAATCCCAGCAATTTTAGTAAATCCCGAAAAAAAGCCCCTTTTTTCAATTGAGGAAAGATTGGAAATGTTAAGGGATGCCTGTAAGGAATTAAAGGATGTTGAACCCGTTTTTTTTGATGGGCTATTGGTTGAAGCAGCAAAAAAATATGATGCAAGTGTTGTAATAAGAGGAATAAGGGCAGTATCAGACTATGAATATGAATTGCAAATGGCACTTATGAATAGAAGCCTTCACGAAGAACTTGAAACCTTATTCCTGGTACCAGCTCAGGAATACTCCTTCTTAAGTTCAAGATTGGTTAAAGATGTCTACAGGGCGGGAGGAAACATAAAAAATTTTGTAACCCCATTTGTGGCTGAAAAGTTGAAGGAAAAATTTAATCTTTAATTGTAAAATGAATAAGATCCTCTTTATTTTTTTAGATGGAGTTGGGATAGGAGAAAAAAAACCATCCAATCCCTTCTACCAGAAAGAACTATTTCTCACAGATATTTTAGATGCCCTTAACAAAGAGGATTTCTTTTTAAAAGATGGAATTTCAGCAAAAAAAATAGATGTTGTTGGGAAAGTAGATGAAATTCCCCAGAGTGCCACAAATCAATCCACAATTTTTACAGGAGTAGACTGCGTAAAATACTATGGAGGGCATAAAAGCGGATTCCCTGATAAAAAGTTAAAGGAAATATTAAAAAAGGAATCCATCTTTAAAAAACTAAAGAATTTAAATATCCCTTCCTTTTTTGCAAATGCCTTTACACCAGAATATTTTGCAGGGAAAAGGAAAAGACTCTCAGTTACCACCCTTTCTGCCATCTATGGCGGAATAAATTTTAGATCCATTTTTGAAATACCAGATAAGAAAACCCTTTTCCATGACTTTACAAATATTTCTTTAAACATATATGGGTATAATTTTCCCATCTTTGATACCATCACAGCATCAAAAGTTTTAATTAATATATCAAAAGATTTTAACTTTACACTGTATGAATTTTTTTTAACTGACATAGCAGGGCACCATCAGGATATGGAACTTGCTACAACAATCCTTGAAATATTGGATGCCTTTTTATTTAATGTATTTAAGTTGGCTAAAAGAAATGACATCACCCTTCTCATTACAAGTGACCATGGAAACATTGAAGATTTAAGTTTGAAACATCATACTAAAAATTTCGTACCACTTATTTTAACTGGAAAGGGAAAAGAAATGATTGAAAACATAGATGCCCTCTGGGATATAACACCTTCAATATTAAAATTTTTGAAAAATTAAGAGGAGGAAAAAATGAGCGAGAAAATATCTTCAGCAAACCACCCGGAAAAACCATCCAACCCTACCAACGGAAAAGAAAAAAAAGATAGCAAAATGCCTTCAGTACTTGGCTCAATAAACCTAATCTATGGCGGAATTTTCTTCTTTTTGACAGTAATACAACTAATATCAAGATTTTCTGAAAAAATGTCCATCCCCACAGTGGTGGATGAAAAGTATGAGGCAATAATTGAAATTTCAAAGGAGTTAAATAAAAATGTGGTTGTAAAACTCTTTACCATATTCAATTCAGTGGCAGGAATGGCTCTCTATTTACTTTTATTTCTCGCAGGAATCTACCTTATAAAAAGAGTTAAAAGTGGCCTTACCCTCTCAAGGATAAGCAGCATAGGTATTTTAATACTCACCGTATCAGGAATCCTTTTCTCCACATTCTATTATATGCCCCACTTTAAAGCCCTTGCAGAAGATTATGGGATACAAAATGTACAACGACTAATTTCCACAATCAAAATTTCCTCATTTGTTGGAGAAATATGCTTTTTATTCTATCCAGTGGTTTTACTTGTACTTACCTTTTCAAAAACTTTAAGAGACTCACTTACTCAAGGGGAATAAATTTAAACTTTCCCCTTTCATCTACTTCCACCTTTCCCACAGGAGTATCTGGATCGTGCTCAAAGATAAAGGTCCAGTTTTCATTTACCCCTTTTTCTAAAATCTTTCTTTTTGTCTCAATTATGGATACAGGATAAAGGTCATAGGCCATTATGAATGGAATTGGGACATGTCTTGAGGTGGGAATTAAATCTCCACAGTAGAAAAAATTCTCTCCATCAACTTCGACAAGGATGCTCTGATGTCCAAGGGTATGTCCCGGTGTGGGAATTAATTTTACACCTGGTAGAATTTCAACTTCACCCTCAATTAGTTCCAGTTGACCGTGCTCTTTGAGGGGTAGGAAATTTTCAGGAATATAACTTGCCCTATTTCTCTCATTGGGATGAGTTGCTTCATACCACTCTTTTTTTTGAACAAAATACTTAGCATTCTTAAAAGTTGGAACCACTTTGCCTTCCACCAGTTTTGTTGCTCCGCCACTGTGATCAAAGTGAAGATGGGTTAAAACCACATGGGTAATCTCATTGGGATCAATTCCATTTTCAATCAAGGAGTTTTCCACATCACTATTTTCAATGTCATATATTTTTCTAAATTTTTCGTTAAATTTATTACCATTTCCCGTCTCAACAAGTAAAGTTTTCCCTTTATCAATAAACTTAATCACCATCACATTGGTGGAAAGGGGAATTTGATTTTTTTCATTGACATCTATTAATTTAGACCAGATCACCTTGGGGACAACCCCAAACATTGCCCCACCATCGAGTCTAAAGTTTCCTGCGTTTATCAAAAAAATTTCTACACCTTTTTCTTCATAAATCCTCTTCATGTAAATAAATTTAACACAACAAACTGAAATTGTAAATCAGGGGGTCTAAAAAATTTTGTACCCAGTAAAACAAAATTTATTAAATAATCTAAGGTTTTTCAATTTTGTTTCTTTAATTTAGAAATTTTTACAATTTTACCTGACACCTTTTTTCTTCTTTTTTTGCCTGGCACTATTTGTTTTCATAAACTTTTAGATGGCTTTTGGAGAAGGCAAGCAAGTAAGAAAAGAAACTCAAATCTGGTAAATATAAAACCTTTTAACATAAATCAGATGATTTTAAGGAAAATTCTTTTTTCTCTCCATAAACTTTTAGAGGGCATTTAGGATTGGCAAGGAGAAGAAAAAACTAAAACTGGCAAGATTTAAAAATCTTTTAGCAGGGACCAATAAGTAAGGTTATTCCCCTTTACCTTCCTACAAACCTGCTGTAGGGCATTCAGGGTGGGCAAACAGAAGAAAAACTCAAAATTAGCAATGACTTAAAATCTTCTGGCAAAAGCCAACAATTAAAGGAAAATCCCTTTTCTTCTCTATAAACCTTTAGGGGGTATTTGTGGGGTATTTGGGGGTTGGCAAGTAAGAAAACAGATTAAATTCTGGCAAGGCTCAAAATCTTCTGGCAGAAATCAAACAATTAAAGTAAAACCATTTTCTTCCCTATAAACCCTCTTGGGGACATTTAGGGGAGGAATGGGGACAGACCTGAATTTGAGAAAAATTTTTAGGGGTGTCAAGCAAAAAATAAAGAGAAAGAGAACGTAAATAAGAAAAAGGGAGGATGGGGAATTGGCTTCAGGCAAAACTGAAAAAAATTGAAAGACCTCTTTTTTATAAATATTATTTACTAAACAGAATTTTCTTAACTCTCTACGTGAAAGTTAGAGTTCTTTCCCAAAACGGAGAAAGGGCCGAAAAGTTTTGTGTCTCTTTTTTAACGATAAAAATTCAAGGCCTTCCTCAAGAAGTTTAAGGTTTTCTTCTGCTACCTGCCTTTTCACTTCTAAAAGGAGATATTAAAAAGCCTTGCACAATTAACCTGGCATTACCTACAAAATTCTGGGTATGTCCCACAAATTATAAATATTGAAACACTTTTTAATTTCAAACGATAACTTAAATTAAAATAATTTTGCAACTTATTTACGCCTAAATAATCTTTATTTTTGAAAACTAAGATGGGAAAAAGGAGTTAGATATGAAAAGTTTTTACTTATTATTTTTTGCAGTATTTCTGGGATTTTACCTCATATTAATAATCACAATGTTTTTTTCAAACATCACCAAAAAAAAGAGAAAAGATGAAGATATAAGTAATAAATTTGTGGAAGATATCTTTTCCGGAAAGTCAAGGTAAAGTGTCAATCAGACGAAAGTAAATTCAGTGCCTCTTTGAGTGATTTTTTTACTTCATTAAAGTTATCAAAGCGATGGGAAGGATTTTTCTTAAGACATTTATGAATAATATATTTGACATTCTCACCAATATTTTCTCTCATTGTAAGCGGTGGTCTATTTAAAATGGAATTTATAAGTTCAATGTAGTTTCTTCCTGAAAAGGGCAAATATCCATTTAATACTTCATACATCACTACTCCAAAGGAAAAAATATCACTTCTTCCATCTATTTTTCCTCCAGATATCTGTTCAGGGGACATATATTGTGGAGTCCCCACAATCCCATCTGTACCAGTTATATCCACACTTGATTTCTCCCCCATCACTTTTACAAGTCCAAAATCAAGAATTTTAACAAGGCCATCATTCTGGATCATTATATTTGAACTCTTTACATCCCTATGTATAACACCATTTTTATGGGCATACTGCAATCCTGATGCTATTTGAATTAACATCTTAAGGGCAGGGATTAATTTAAAAGGACCTGCTTTTAAAAGATTCTTTAATGATTCTCCTTCAATATATTCCATAACTATGTAATTTATTCCCTTAAACTCACCAACCTGATAAATTGTACAAATATTGGGGTGATTCAATCTTGAGGCATACTTTGCCTCACGTAAAAATCTCTTTTTAAAGGTATCATCTCCAAGAAATCTGTAGTGTAAAATTTTTATAGCCACCTTCCTACCAAGTACACTGTCAATGGCCTCATAAACAACTCCCATTCCCCCTTCCCCAAGTTTTTTAAGCACCTTAAACCCACCTAAATCCCAATCATAAATTTTTTCCCCAATAAAAGCCATTCCCATCTCACCTTTCTCCAAAAAAGGGGAATCCTCCACCGTAACTGTATCACTGTCTAAAAATCCCACTTCCTCCTTCAAAAATTTTTCAAAAAAGGGAGAAAAAAGCGCATCTTTTCCATCTGGAGTCTCAATGATAAAACCATTCTTTTTTAAATTTCCCTTTAAATAAATCAGATTCTCTGGAACCTTTTTCCCACTTAAAATAAACTTCAAAAGATTTTTCTCCTCATTTAAAAAGTGGTCCCAATAGTATCTGAAGTGCTCCCTTGCCTCCTCCATGAAACTCTCTTCCACTTCACTTATACTTATTTCTCCTTCCGAGTACATTAAATTTTCAAAAAAGGAACTACAGGCAATCTGTAAGAAAAGGGGAAAGAATCCCGCCATTTCTATAATTTTATCTCTATAGGGAGATAAGCTAAGCCCCACCTTTTCAGAGGGAACCGCTATAAGTTCTTCTGCTTCCTCTTTACTAAAGGGATATAGATGAAGTGTACTAAAAATATTGAAAAAGGGGGAATCAGCAATTTTACTCGTGTGACAAACCTTTTGAAGTTCTTTACTGGAAGATGTGATATAGGCACAATTAAAATTATTTGCTATTGATCTCAAAAAGGAAAAAAATCCCTCTCCAAATGATTCATTCATGGTGATTGATTCAAACTCATCCAAAAGGAATATTACTTTATATCCATTGGAATCTAATTTCTCAATTAACCTTAAAAAGGTATCTGAATCAAAATCTGACACATTCTCTTCCTTTAGAAAATGTGAACCTTTCAGCAATTTATAAATTGCCTCCCTAAAAAAGCCATCCCTACCAGAAATCTTTTTTTCCTGAAGGTCCATCATCACGAAAACATACTTATCACTCTCATCAACAAATTTTTCATATACCCTCGAGATATAGTAAAGTAGCGATGATTTACCTATGCGGGGTATTCCTACAATTGAAACGGATTGAGGCCTCGAGGCTGAAATCCTTGAAAAAATCCTTCTTAACTCTTTTTTTCTGCCAAAAAATTCCTCAACATTTTTAATCATCACCCGATTTAAGTAGGGATTTCTAATGTTTCCCTTCACTTCCTATTACCTGCCATATTGAGTGATCTTTTCTTATCCAGAGCCTGAAAAAATCCATTTTAAAATTAAATCCATCTCTGAACTTATTTAAGATATCCCTTGCATAAAGGGCTTCAAGTAGTAAACTTAATCTATCATGGGAAATATCCACCGGATATCTTTTAGAAAGAAGGTAATTCCATAAAGATTTGGTGGATACCACCTCACTTTCCCTTTCAAGCACCTCACCCAACAAAGCCAATATCACCTTTTCATCAAAACTCAAATTACCCCAGAAATAAAACATTTCAGGAAGGGGATTGTCAAGCATCTCCTGAAGTACAGCCATAAAATCTACAAAATTCACCCTTCCCTTTTCCCTCTCCATCATATAGTCAACAATATACATACATATTGCCTGGGTGTAAAAGGGATGTCCATTGGTAAGCCTGTAGATCCTTTCAACGACAGAATTCTCATAAGAAAAATAAAACTTCACAGGTTTTTTTATAAGATCAAATGTATCCTTTTTACTCAAAAAACTTACCTTCTTTGAAACAGATTTATTAAAAAGTGGTTGCCAAAAACTTTCATCCCCAAACTCTCTGGTCCCGGCAAAAACATAATTTAAGTTGGGATATTTCTCAATAAAGCCACTTAAAAGATTTAAAAGTGAAGAAGAAATCTTTCCTCTCTGAATCAATTCTCCAATGATTTCATACTCATCAAACATGAAAAGGACCTTTTTCCCCCTGTAAAATTCCGTAAGGGAATCCAGGATCTCTTCAATTTTAAATGTATTTGACAAAAACTTACATTGTTTCTCACATTTTTTTATTTCAGAAGATATCATCTTCATAAATTCCACATTGCCTTCAACTTCTGAAAACAACTGAAGATCAAACAAAAATGGTATGACATCTCTTCCAAATCTCCCATTTAAAATCTGATATAATATGGAACTCTTACCACTTCTTCTTTCCCCATATAAAAGTACTATGGATCCAGAATCTCTGGAAATATTATTTTTAATAAATCTAAAATCTTCATCTCTACCAAAAAACATTCTGGAATCTCTTATGGGATTTCCTACGATATATGGATTTTTCTTTAAAGTCCTGCCCTTAAATATCTTTTCTCTTCCCTCTTTTCTTACTCCCTTTTTCCCATGTAAAATTTTAAGTAAGACCACGTTTAAAATTACCAGAAAAAGACCAAAAATCAGAAGTATTTTCCATAAACCCTTACCTTTTTTAGTATAGCCATAGGGAGAGACAAAAGTTCCATTTCTAATTTCTATAATTGAAAATTTCTTTACCACATCCCCATTGGGTTTAAAATTAAAATCGCCTGTTACTCCATGAAAGTTATTTATTTCAAGAATGGCATCCCTTATATCTTTGCCCCTGAACCTCTTTGCTCTTTTTAAACTATCAATCAAAATATTTGCTGCATCGTATGCCCTTCCCGCAATTGGTCCCGGGGGAATTCCATATTTTTTTACATATCTTCTTGCAAAGTCTTTAAATACCCTTTTATTCCTTCTCAAATAAAATGAATCTGTGGCAATAAGTCCCTCAACTGCCTGGGGATTTAAAGTTAAATATTTTTCATTTACATCGGGAGAAAAAAGTTTAAACTTATATCCCAATCTAAATATTTCTTCAGCAATAAAAATGTTGTCTTCAGTAACTCCAAAAAGCCCCACTCCATCTACTTTTAACTCTTTACACCTTTTTATTCCCTTTAAAAAATTCCTTTCCCCTCTTTCAAAGGGGAACAAAAAAACCGGTTTAATTCCAAATTTACTCAAACTTTTTTCAAAATCCTTCTTTAGTCCTATACCATAGGCATCCTTTTCATAAAAAAGGGCAAATTTCTTCATATTTAATTCATCCACAAGGAACTCCGCAAGTGCATCCATTCTGAAGAAGTCAGAGTCTATACACCTAAAAATATACCTATTCCCCTTTTCAGTTATCTCAGTGGCAGTAGAAGAAGAAGTTATAAGCGGAATTTTAAATCTCTCAGTAATCTCCATATCTGCAAGTGTACATGAACTATTTATTGCCCCAAGTATGGCGACAACTCCTCTATTTACCAATCTAAGTACACATTCTTTTGACCTTTCTGGATTTCCCATATCATCACAGGGAAGTAGAATAAGTTTATAGCCCTTCACCCCCCCCTGTTCATTTACAATATCAAAGGCAAGTTCAACCCCATTTAACTGCTCTATACCAGAAAAATTATTTATACCAGTTAAAGGACCGACAACTCCAACTAAAATCCTTTTACCACCGGGGTAAAAATATGAAAAAAAAAATAAAAATAAAAGGGGGAAAAGAAAGATTTTTAAAAAATATCTATTCATTTTTCTTCTTTTTTCGCAAAACCCAATCCTTAATTATCCTCTGGGGAGCCCTTGTTATTGCAAGAGAATAAGGGGGAACATCTTTTGTAATGGTAGAACCCGCACCCACATAAGCTCCCCTTCCTATCTTTATGGGAGCCACAAGTTGAGAATCACTTCCAATAAAAGCCCCATCCTCAATAAAGGTGGGATTTTTCTTCACTCCGTCATAATTACAGGTAATTGTCCCTGCCCCAATATTTACATCCCTTCCTACATGTGCATCCCCTATATAACTCAAATGTGCAGCCTTTGTACCTCTTCCAATAACACTCTTTTTAACCTCAACAAAATTTCCAATTCTATTTTCTTCCCCTATGACAGAATTATTTCTTATATGGGAGAAAGGTCCCACTGTGGTGTTATTTCCAATCTCAGAATTTTTTATGATGGAAGATTCAACAACCACTCCATCCCCTATTTTTGAATCCACAATATATGAAAAGGGAAGTATCTTACTACCTCTCCCTATATGGGTTTTCCCTTCAATCACAACAAAAGGATAAATGACCACATCATCTTCAAGAATTACTTCATCTGAAATATACACCAACTCCCTATTGATAAATTTTGCCATGTTTACTCCTTACCTTGCTCTTCATCTTCAAGTAAATCTAAAAATGGCTTATACTCAGACATTACCTCAAAATCAGGATCATTTTTAGCAAAAATCTTATTTTTTTCATTGAGGGAAATAGCCCTTTCAAGGAAACTCACACTCTCTTTAAAATCCTTCTCTTTCACCTTTAAAATGGCATAAAGATAGTAAATTAAATCATTTTCCCCATCAATTTTTTCCGCTTCTTTGATGTACTTTAAAGCAAGATCAAGTTCATCCAAATTTAAATAGTAAACGGCAAAATCTATAAAATCTTCAAAGGTTTCTGGCTTATTATCAACTGGATTCAAAATAGACTCACACCTGAGATAGTATATCCTACTCCTATCCTTTATAGACATTGGGATTGAATCATCTTTTAAAATTTCCAAAAATCTATCCCTCGCATCCTGGATCTTTTTCTCTGAAAAAAGTTTAAGTGCCTCTTCGTACTTTTCAATACCCTTTAAATCCTTATTCATTTACTCTCCTCCTTTTTTTTAACTCCTACATTTGGTATTTTGTCAAGATTCTTTAAATTAATTCCAACAGGTATTATATCTTCTATATATGGAAAATGGAAAAACCCTTCTTTTACTAAAATATCCACTTTTCCTCCTACATTTACATCATTGTAAACATCCTTTTTCACCTGAATCCTCTTTTTGGGAAAATCCTTTACCTCAAGATAGTACTCCTTTCCATCCCCTGCCCCCATGGTGAATTTGTTTGTAATCTCAACGATCCTATGCTTCACAGAAGACCTATCCAGAGGTCTATTAAACGATAGAGTGATAGCAGTAAACAACATGGACAAAATAATCGCAAATAAAATCATAAAGAAAATTGTGGAATCTCTATAAACAAATTTATTCAGTAAAAAACCTATAATAAAACCAGAAACTACCCCTACCAAAATTGGATAAGCAACAAATCCATCATTTATAGGCATAACTGCAGTAGCAAAAGACACCAAAAAAAAGATGAAGGAAAAAATAAAAAATAGAGCAAGTAAAACATCTTTAAAGGTCAACTTTTCCTCTTTTTTCTTAGTCACAACTTTCTTTTTCTTCTTCTTTTTAGCAGATTTACTCAATTTTTCTCTCCTGACAAAAAAGATATAATTATATTTTAAACAACTAAAAAAATCAAATAGTTGTGATGACAAAAAAAAATATTGAATTACTTTAAAATATTGATTATCCTAATATGTAAACTTTATAATCCTGGTTAAATATGACAAAAAAAGATAAATCTGACATAGACGATCTTATTGAGTGGACAACTATTTCGTATAGAACAATAAAAATCTGGGGAACTATTTTAATAGTTATTATTCTTATTTTAGGATATATTGTCTTAAAGCCCTATCTTTTTAACCGGAACGACAAAGACCGAAAAACCGATAAACTGGAAAGGAAAGCGGCACAATTTATATATTTTGAAGGGAATGTCAAGGTAAAGCCACTTTCATCCACAAAATGGTTACCTGCAAGTGAAGTTAAAGAGATTTACCCTGGAGATTTAATAAGGACAGAATCTGATGGAAGATGCAAAATTCTATTTTTTAATGGCACCGAGTATGAAGTAAAACCAAATTCACTAATATCAGTTCTTGAAAGTTATGAAGAACTTTCAACAAACAAGAAAATTGTGGGGGTCGAACTTACAAATGGTGAGTTGAATTTAACCACAGCCAAAAAGCAGAAAAAAGAATCGAAAACCAAAGTTGAAACCTCAAATATAGTTGCAAACATCGGCACAGACACCAGAGCATCAGCAAAATATGATTCAAAATCTAAAAAGACAAGTCTGAGGATTTCAAAGGGACTTGCTGAGATAAAATCAAAGATTACAAATAAAACCATGAAGTTAATTGGTCATCAGGGTATTGAAGCCAGCGATACCGAAATCAAAACCTTTGAATATCCATCATCTCCTATCCTGATTTACCCACAAAATGAAAAATTTTTCAATACCAATAAACCTGAAAAATTGTCCATCCTCTTTGAGTGGAGAGGAGATGAAAAAACCCAGAAATATATTTTTTATATATCAGGTTCAAGGGATTTCACAAACTGCATTAAGAAGGAAACATCTAAAGAAAGAATAAAAATTAAAAAATTTGAATACAAAACCTATTATTGGATGGTAAAGCCAATAGGTGAAAATGGCATTGAAGGGGAAACATCATCGATTTTTATGTTTTCAGTAAAGCCCAAAAAGGTAAATCCAAAAAATACCATAAAGATAAAGTACAAAATAATCTTAAATGGAAGTGAATTAAAGGTTGTAGGCAAAACTGCTCCTGACAACAAAGTTAGAATAAATGGACATAATATTATCTTAAAAAACGATGGATCCTTTGAATATATAACAATTGTAGGAAGTAATACAAAACAGGTAACAATAAAAATGGAGATTGAAGATTACACAGGAGCCATCAGAACCATAAAGAAGGTCGTAAAAATATTTTAAAATGAATGAAAAACAGGTAAATAAGGAATACTATAATAAAAGCATTTGCATATTATATGAAAATGAAAAACCATATGTTGGTAAAACAAACTTAAAAAAAAATCTTTTTTTCTTTCCACTTAAAGATATAAAGGAAGTTCTATTAAAGCAATTTCCTGAGTGTAAAATTATATTCTATCCCATAAGTGACCCAGAAAATTTTCAATTTATAAAAGAAATTCAGACAATTTTCCCGAGGGCAGAAATCTTCTCCTATGCCACAAAAGCCGACGAGAGAACAGAAAAAATTTCAAGGGACTTTGGATTTAAATTGCACATATATTTCCCCATTTCTGGCGTCCTTCTGGAATATATTTATGACACCTATGGAACAATAATTGAGGATCTTGAGAGAAAACTATCCTTAAATCCAAGGGAAAATGAAAGGATTTACTCTCTATATCGAAAGATACTTGATATCCTTAACTTAAATGAAAATATTGAATCCATTTTTAAAAAATATGGAGACATTCTTAAAAATGTGTTAGATGTAGATGTATTTCTCGTCTATGTTTACAAGCCAGAAAAACAGCAACTACACAATATTTACAGTTCTTCAACTTATTTTGGGAATGAAGAATTTATTAATTTCAAATTTCAGGAGGTTATGCTAAATGAAATATTTCAAAAAGGGGACCTTTATATAAATGAAGATTTAAATTACAATGTGGAGTTTTTAAAGGAAAAAGAGGAATATCATATTAGAAATCTGATTGCACTCCCTTTTAAAAGTATCTCTCATACAAGCGGTTTACTTGTAGGTTTAAATAAAAAAAATGGGAAAAATTTTACCCCATTTGATATACAGTGCTTGAGAATCTTAGGAAATCCATTCTTTCTCATATATGACACACTCCTTTACTATGAAAAGGCAAAAAAATTGACCATAACAGATGATCTAACATCCCTTTATAATTTTAGATATTTAAGGGAATTTTTAGGTTTTGAAATTTCAAGAAGTTTGAGATATAATACCCCTCTTTCTATATTGTTCATTGATATTGATAACTTTAAAAATGTAAATGACACCAAGGGGCACCTTGTGGGAAGTGCAGTACTGGTTGAGATTGGGGAAATTTTTAAATCCATGGTAAGGGACAAAGATGCCATCGTCAGATATGGTGGAGATGAATTTGTGATCATTCTTCCCGAAACATCAACAGAAGGAGCATTGGTCCTTGCAAAAAGAATAAAGGATAAGGTAGAAGACTATATTTTTAAAGGTGGAGATGACTATGAGATAAAATTGACTGTCTCAATAGGAATAGCAACCTGTCCCAATCATGGTATCAATGCTGAGAAATTGATTAAAATGGCCGATACGGCTATGTATGAAGCTAAATATGAAGGTAAAAATAAAATAAAAATAGCAAAAAATAATGAAGAGCAGAGGTAAATATGGGATTTAGATCTCTTTTCTCAATGTTATCCAGTGATCTTGCCATTGATCTTGGAACAGCAAATACTGTTGTATATGTAAAAAATAAAGGTGTGGTACTTATTGAACCATCAATAGTTGCAGTAAACAAAAAAACAAATAAAATTGAAGCCGTAGGAGTAGAAGCCAAGGAAATGCTTGGCAGAACTCCTGGAAGTATAGTTGCCATAAGGCCTATGAAAGATGGTGTAATTGCAGACTTTGACACCACAGAGCAAATGTTAAAATATTTTATAAGAAAGGCCCATCAGAGAAGTTTCTTTTTAAGCCCAAGAGTGGTAATAGGAGTTCCCTCTGAAATAACACAGGTGGAAAAAAGGGCTGTTAAAGAATCTGCTTTAAAGGCCAAGGTAAGTGAAGTATATCTCGTGGAAGAGGCAATGGCCGCAGCGATAGGTGCAGGACTTCCCATCACTGAACCAACGGGAAATATGATAGTGGACATTGGAGGGGGAACAACAGATATAGCAGTGATTTCCCTTGCAGGAATAGTTTATAGCAGGACAGTAAAAGTCGCTGGAAATGAAATGGATGAAGCAATAATTCAATATATCAAAAAGAAATATAATCTATTAATTGGTGAGAGAACTGCAGAACAGATAAAGATTGAAATAGGCTCAGCCTTCCCTATGGATGAAGAAACAACCATGGAAATAAAGGGAAGGAATTTAATAGATGGTATTCCAAAAAATCTAAAAATAAGTTCAAAGGAAATAAGGGAAGCCCTTTCCGATTGCGTATCAACAATAGTGGATGCGGTTAAATCCGCCCTTGAAAAAATACCCCCTGAACTTTCTGCAGACATCGTGGATAAGGGAATAGTCCTGTCAGGAGGTGGAGCACTTTTAAAGGGACTTGACAAAAAACTTATGGAGGAAACAAAATTACCAATTTTTATTGCAGATAACCCCCTATTTTCTGTGGCCTTTGGGACAGGGAAGATGCTTAGCAATTTTGAACTACTTAAAAAGGTAGCCATTTGATCTAAACAAAAAATTTAAAGTTTAAATGATAAAAAGATTAAATACTCCAATTCTTTTCTTTATTTTGCTATTTTTAAATCTGTTCTTGATTGCACTTCAGACCAAAACATCCAGCGGGGAAAATGTGGTGAAATACATTTTTTTCAAAATGACTTCACCACTCATAAGCGAAACTGCACTTATCAAAAATTACATAATTGAAATCTCTGAAAACTTTAGAGACAAAAAAACCTTGATAAAAGAAAACAAAAAATTAAAGAGAGAAGTATTTAAATTAAAAACAAATAATCTCATATGCTCAAGGATAAAATTAAAAAATGCCATCTTGAAAAAGATGTTAAATTTAGAAAGTTTATATGATTTTAATGGATTTATTTGTGAGGTGATTTCAAAAAAGTTTGATGTATTTTCTTCTTCAATAACTATTTATTGCCCAAAAGGAAAAAGACTAAAAGAAGAGCTTCCCGTTATATCTTACAACGGGCTTGTGGGATATATAATACATAAAAATAGATCCTGTGGAGAAGTAGAATTAATAACAAACAGCGGTGTAGCCCTTTCAGTCATAAATGAGGAAAAGGGAATAAAAGGTATAGCCTATGGCACTGGAAAGAATCTCCTAAATGTAAATTACATACCCCAAAATAAAAAGGTGGAAAAAAATGATATTTTTGTCACAAGCGGTGATGATAAAATGTATCCTAAGGGAATTCCAGTGGGTATTGTGGTGAGGGTCAATAAGGGAGAAGGAATTTTTCAAAGGGTTGACATAACGCCCTTTGTCAATTTTCCCAACCTGGAATATGTCTATATTCTCTCTAAAAATGAGGAAAGTAATCTAAATGAGAAGAATTAAATACCTATCTGCAATTATATTTCTCTCAGCAATATTTTTACAATCTCTACTCCACAGGACTTTCCCCTTTTTGATAGGTCTTGATCTCTATACAATTTTCGTGTATTTCATTTCCAAGAGAACTGATCTCAGAAAAAGCATGATTATAGGGACCCTCTCGGGAATTTTTGAGGATTTCACCCTTTCCTACACCATCCCCATTGGAGCAAATGGTATTTCCAAACTCATTGTTTCAATATTAAGTTACCAACTTACAAAAATCCTTAACTCAAGTAATCTATTTGTGGAAATGGGCGTAATATACTTTATCTCAATAGTTGACAAGTTAACGGTAATATTTATTCTCTATATTTTTGGTATCTCATTTCACTTCAGTAAACTACTAATTTTTGTCATATCACCAATTACAAATGCTGCGTTTTATTTAATATTTTTTCTAATAGCCAACTTAAAATGGAAAGAATAACATTAAGATTTGTAAAAAAAAGACTCATCATTATTGCAATTTCATTTGCCTTAATTTTTTTCATATACATTTCAAGGTTGTGGTATCTTCAGATAACAAAATTTTCATATTATTCTGAAAAGGCAAAGGAAAACATACTGAAAACGTTTGAAATCCAGGCCCCAAGGGGACTAATTCTCGATAGAAATGGAAAAATCATTGTTGACAACCAGATGTCTTTTTCACTTATGTTAACAAGGGAATTTTTTAAAAATAAAAAAGCAACACTTAATGTTTTAAAAAAAATATTCAACTTAGATTCAGAATATGTGAAGAAAAAAATAAGGAAATATAAAGGTATTCCCCTTTCAATTCCAATTTTACTAAAAAAGAAATTATCCTTTGAAGAAATAGCCTTTTTAGAAGCCCACAGATTTAAGTATCCATCCTTAAGTATATCCAAAATACCATCGAGGAACTATATATTTGGAGATTTGTTCTGTCATACAGTGGGATACACGGGAGAAATTAGCAGGAAAGAACTAAAAAGTAAAAAATTTAAAGATTTTAAGACAGGTGATGTAATTGGCAAATATGGTCTTGAAAGGGAATATAACAATCTACTTACGGGCAAAAAAGGTAAAAAAATAGTATATGTAAACAGCATTGGTGAAATCACCCAAGTTTTAAAATTGATACCACCCATAAGGGGCAAAACCTTAAAAACTACCCTTGACTTTAAATTACAAAAAAGCGCTTACGAATCCATGGGAAACAGAAATGGCTCTGTTGTGGCAATTGACGCAAAGAGTGGTGAAATTCTTTGCATGGTAAGTAAACCCACCTTCAATCCAAATCTTCTTGTGACAACCGTCAAGAAAGAAGATTGGATTAAACTCACAACAAATCCAGACAAACCATTTCAAAATAGAGCAATTGGAGGGCTATACTCCCCCGGTTCTGTATTTAAAATTTTAATGGCACTTATTGGACTTGAAACCGGTAAAATCACTACTGATACCTCTTTTTTCTGTAGCGGAGAAACGAGAATAGGTGGTAGAATTGCCCACTGTTGGAGAAAAGGGGGACATGGCTGGGTAAAATTAAAGGACGCAATAATAAACTCCTGCAATATATATTTTTACAATGTGGGAATAAGAGTTGGAATAGACAATATCTATAAATTTGGTACCCTTGTTGGTTTTGGAAAGAAAACTGGGGTTGATATCCCAGGTGAAAAAAAGGGACTTCTCCCATCAAGGAAATGGAAGTGGAGGGTATACCACGACAAATGGTATCAGGGAGAAACAGTCTCTGTATCCATTGGTCAGGGGCAGGTCCTTGTAACCCCAATTCAACTTGCACTTTTTATGGCAAAAATTGCCACAAATAATTCATGTCTTCATCCCTTTTTTCGCTATCAAAAAGTAAAAAAAATAGAGAGAAAAAAGATCTTTGACCCAAAATTTTTAAAAATTGTTATAAACGCCATGGTAAAAGTTGTAGAGGAAGGCACAGCAAGAAAAGCAAAAATAAAAGGAATAAAGGTGGCAGGCAAAACCGGGACTGCCCAGATAATAAATACTAAAACCGCCGAAAAGATGGAGGATTATGAAAAAAAATATAAGGAAAATAGCATATTTGCATGTTTTGCTCCCGCAGACAACCCTCAAATTGCAGTGGCAGTTGTCGTTGAACATGGTGGGCACGGTGGATCAACTGCAGCCCCAATTGCAAGAGATGTTTTAATCACATATTTTAGAGAAAGGGGTATAATAAAATGAGAGAGAGGGACTGGAGAAAATTTGACATATACATTCCCATAACCATTTTTCTTATGCTCATGGTAAGTTGCACAGAAATATATTTTTCCACAAAAAATATTTTCGGCACCACCTATCTCACAAGACAGATAATATGGGGAGTTGTGGGTTTTTTACTTTTCTTCATTATACTATTTTTTGACCACTACTATCTAAACCAGACCATATACATTTTATATGGAGCGGGAATATTAATACTCATTTTTGTCCTCATATTTGGCATTGAAAAACATGGGGCAAAAAGCTGGCTTCAGATTGGATCTCTCTCTTTTCAACCCTCTGAAATTGTAAAAGTAATTGTCATCCTGACGCTTGCAAAATACTTTTCTGAAATAAATACAAGATATCTAACAATATCAAACATCCTCATAAGTGGATTCATCCTTTTTTTACCCATATCTCTAATAATACTTCAAAGAGACCTTGGGACAGCCCTCACCCTGATTCCAGTATACCTCGCATTTCTAATTCTTGGAGGATTGAGAAAAAAAATTGTAATACTTTCAATTATTCTGGGGATTATCGTGGGAGTCGGCTCCTGGAACTTTTTAAAGGATTATCAAAAAAAGAGGATACTCGCAATTTTCAATCCCGAAATGGATCCTTCCGGAATAAACTACCAGACCATTCAATCAGTCATTGCCATAGGTTCAGGTGGGTTAACAGGCAAGGGACTCGGTAAAGGAAGTCAGGGTAGCATGGGATTTCTGCCAGAAAAGCACACAGATTTTATTTTTTCAATTATATCTGAAGAACTCGGTTTCATAGGGGGAGTGGGTGTCCTACTTTTATATTTTTTCCTTTTTTACAGAAGTCTAATAGATCTCTTTGACACAAGTGATCTTTTTAGAATATACTCCACAACTG
>JAMOQF010000089.1 GCA_027064125.1 Acidobacteriota bacterium | reverse complement strand
GTATTAAAGGAAGATTTTAGAGATATATGGAATGGGGAAAAATACAGGAAGTTTAGGGAGAAGATAAAGGAAAAGAGAAGTTTTTGCAAAAATTGTGATGATTTCTTATATGAAAATAGAATTTTAAATGAATTTTTGAGGGGAAAAGGTGTTTAACAATATTTTATATGTAATTTTTGATAGATATCCATATTTCAAAGGTTCCACCACCCATGTTAAATATTTTACAGATGCCCTTAGAGATGGTGGGTATAATGTAAAAATATTTGCGCTTTCATTTATAAATAGTAATGGAGTATTTGGGGTTAAATTAAGAGAGAAAAATCTCTTTAAGAGGGCTTTTAAATTTGCTGATATTGTGTTTGACTATTTTTTAAGGGAAAATGTATATAATATTCTCCATTTTAGAGATCCATTTGTGGGGTATGAATTTTTGAATTTTAAAAATGAGATGGGATTGTCCTGTGTATATGAAGTAAATGGCTTTCCTTCAATAGAATGGAAAGAAAGGTATCCCAATATTTCTGGGGAAGGGATAAAGATTCTGGAAAAAATGGAGGAGTTTTCAATTTTAAACAGTGATGTTGTAATTACCCCATCAAAAATTACCTTTTCCTACATTAGAAATGAATTTGGGGATGTCAAAAATTTGTTTTTAATCCCCAATGGCGTGGATACCTCTTTATTTTATCCCAGAAAAATAATGGAAGAGAATTGCGTTCTCTTTTGTGGTGCTGTTAGGCCCTGGCAGGGACTTTTTGAATTTGTCGAAGTTGCAGGGAAAAGTTTGTCCCGCAGAGGTCTCTTTTTAAAAGTTGTGGGGGATATAAAAAAAAGAGATAGGGAAAGATTGCTTGAACTTTGTAAGAAGAGGAACCTGAATTGTGAGGTGGAGGGGGTTGTTCCCCACGAGTTTATTCCTGAAATTATAAATAGGGCAAAAATTTGCCTTTTGCCATTAAATTCAGAGAGGAGAAATGTTGTACAGGGAGCCTGTCCCATAAAGTTATTTGAATATATGGCCTGTAAAAAGCCCGTACTTGCTTCGGATGTAAAAATAGTTAGGGAACATTTTGGAGATGAGGAGCTCTTTTTATTTAAAGATTTTAACTTAGATGAGATAGAAAGATTGCTTGATCTAATTCTTTTTGATGAGGGGGAAAGGGAAAGAAGAGTTGAAAGTGGCTATAAAAAAATAGTTGAAAAATATTTATGGAAAAATGCAGGGGAGAAGTTGATTGAAATCTACAAAAGGTTTTTCCCAATTTAGTAAAATTTATAGAGACTTAAAGGGTATCTATGAGTTTGTAAAACCCCATAAAAGATATCTTTTTATATCGATATTTTTTACAATTCTTACAAGTTTTACTGGACTTTTTATACCTTTTCTCACAGGGAGAGGTATAGATTTTCTCGTGGTTTTAAAAAATTTTCAGAGAGCCAGAAAGTATTTTATTCTAATCATTGTTTTTTTCCTCTTTCAAGGGGTTGTAAACTATATAAAGGTACTTCTATTTGAAAAATTTAGGTATTTAATTAGTAGGGATTTAAGAGAGGCACTTTTTAGAAAATTACTCTATGCTTCCATTAAAGCATCTGCTTCCCTTAAATCGGGAGATATATCTTCGAGATTTTCAAATGATATAACGGAGATAGAATATCTATTGAGGGTTTTTATTTTACAAATAGCAGGTTCTTTTATAACTTTTTTGGGTGCGCTTACCATTATGTTTTTTATTGATGTAAAACTTACCGTTGTGGCACTTTCTTCCATTTTGATGGCACTTCTGGTCTTATTTTTGATGGCCAGAAAATTTAAGTACTATTCAAAGAGGATTCTAAATAAGGTAGGTGAAATAAGTAATAGGATTCAGGAGGTAGTTGTAAATTTTAAAATTGTAAAAGCCTATTTACTTGAGGATAGAGAATTCTTAAATTTGAAGAAATTAAACGAGGAGGAGTTTTCATATCAGATTGATAGGGCAAGATATCTTGCCTTTTTTTCCACTGTAAACCAGACACTCATATGGCTTGGCTTAATTTTAATCATAGGGTTTGGCTTTTATCACATGAGTTTAAATGATATTTCAACGGGGGAACTCGTTTCATTTATTTTATACACCTTTAAACTCATAATTCCTGCAGTGGGAATTGCAATGAGTTTTTCATATTTAAATCAGGGCCTTGCCGCATGGGAAAGACTTGAGTTTTTGCTTAAACTTGAAGGTGAAAATAGTGGGGGGAACTTTTTAAAAGAAAAGTTGGATGGGGAAATTGAGTTTAAGGATGTCAGTTTTTCTTATGATAATGTGAAGGTATTAAGTGGAGTGAGGTTTAAAATCATGCCGGGTGAAAAGGTGGCCATTGTGGGATTGACAGGTGGAGGAAAAAGTACAATATTAGACCTTATTGTGAGATTTTATGATAAATATGAAGGTGAGATCTTAATTGATGGAGTTGAAATAAAAAGGTATAGTCTCCCTTTTTTGAGAAAGAGTATAACTTATATCCCTCAGAAATTTTATCTATTCTCAGGTGATCTGACTAAGAATATTGGAGATCTCGGCGAAGAGAAGGAAAAGTTGTTGAGACTTTTTAATCTTGAAGGAATTGGATCTAAAAAGGAAATTAAATTTTTGGGAGAGGATGTTTCTGGGGGAGAGGCACAGAGAATATCTATTTTAAGGGGTC
>JAMOQF010000088.1 GCA_027064125.1 Acidobacteriota bacterium | reverse complement strand
AGGGATATCTTCATCATCGACATCTTCTTCCTTTATAAAAACATCGTTGTAATAATTATCAAGAAAAAGTCCCATTGTTGCAATAGCATTAATTATAAAATAAGCATACAAAGGTTCATCAACTTTATAATCAACCGAGATTTTTCCATGAAAATCAGTTTTTTCACTTCTTAATTTTTCTACATTTTTTGCAATGTTTAATAATGAACTTCCTATATTTCTTATTTCAATAGGCAACTCCATATCTGGATAAAATTTAAATTTTTTAAGAATAATTTGAGTTAATTCATAAAGAGTTTTATTTATTATTTCACTTTCTTCAAGTTCTATTTTTGCTAAGATTTCTTTGATTATACTTTCAAGAGTTGAATTCGCCAAACCTATAGCAATATCAGGAAATTCCATTACCTGTTTAAAAGCCTTTTCAAATGAATCATAAGCAGAAGGATATTCTTCTTTTAATACATTCTTAAAAATAGGAATTAAAGGAATAAATCCAGGTGTTTCTATTCCAAGATCAATAGCAATTTTAATTAATGTTTCATTATCCATATAATGCAAGGTCTTTAACAAGTCTATTTTTTCATTGTCTTTTTCATATATAGTAAAATTTGATTCAAATTCATCATACCATTCTTGCCATTTTTCAATATAATATCTAACATTTTTATAACTCCCATATTGATTCCATAATTCTTTTTCTATTTTAGATATTAAATTCATTATATATTTAGGAGAAATTTTATTTTCCATAAATCACCTCTTTACCCTCACTTCTCCGCTCATTAGTTTGGGTAGTAATGTGTCACGGAGTTTTTCTAATGTGCGGATTTGGGTTAAGTTAACGTGTATCTTTTCAATTATCTTTTTTACTTTTTCTGTAAAAAGAACAACTTTTTCTTTTGGCGGAACAAAAAATTCAAAATTAGGTATAGCATCTTTGCTTAAATGTAGTACAGTAGAACCATTTGAAAACCCTATACAATGTTCTTTGAACGACTTTGTTCTCATCAAATAATATAAAAATTCTTTACTTAACCATTCATTTTTAGGTTCAATTTTAACCACATCCATAGATATTACTAACTTCTCATACCCCAAAAGATTAAATATTAACAAAGGATTACCTATAATATCTGCATTTTGAGTTATATCTGTTTGGGCTATCACCAAATCTCCTGATTTAACTATCTGCTCCTCTTTATATTTTCCTGTATATTCTTTAAAACCATCAAATCTTAATGAACCATCTCTTCCAAAATTTTTTAATGTAACTAAAGCAATATTTGAGCTATTCAATTCACTACTTTTATAAGAAACTCCCTTATATACTCTAACATAATTTCCAAGTGCATTATACTCCCAATCCTCCTTTGCCTCTTCAATGAACCATTCTCTAAAAAGTGCTTCTGCCATGGCCTCAAGGGTTTTGTTTTGGCGGTGGAGTAGGTCTATTTTGTCGTCAAGACTACTCAGAACCGCCGCAATAGCCTTTTGTTCGGGGAGAGGAGGGAGAAGAATTGGAAATTCTATGAAATGATTAAGCCTTAATGACATTACTGTTGACCCAACAGCAACACTTTTAAAATATTGATTTGAAAACAAAATATAGTAATAAATATATTTTGGATTTACGTTATCAGAAAAATCAAAAATAGCATACGCTCTTTGATGTAAATCAAATTTTCCACTAAAAAATTTTGGAATAAATTCTTTACCTTCCCCAGGAATTATTATTGCGGTTGTATCAAACAAAAATTTATTACTTCTCTTAATTTGCTTTGACCTATCAAAAAATGGGTACAAGCCATCTTCTACAGCATCTTGGGTGTTGGATTTCCCATTTTTTATTTTCGCCAGTTCTCCCAACTTCACCTTTTTCCACCCTTTTGGGATTTTTGCTGTCATTTTCCAGGCTCCTTTTGCTTTTCTTCAAGGTAATTCTTCAACCATTCGTATTTTTGTCTTATTTTAGGATTATTATTGTTGTTTAAAGAGTTATTAACAATGTTTTCAACTTTTTCTAAAATATGCGAATAACTTGTTTCAAAGTTGTTCATCCATGTAATTGAAAATATATTAGTATCATGTTTTATTTCTTCTCCTTCTTTTCTCAAAACTTTTGGATTCAGTAAATCAAGGAAATATACTCCATCTTTGTCTTTTTTGATTCCATCAATAAGGCTTATTTCATGTTCTTTACTTTGTTTTTCAAGAAAAGGCCAGCCATCTATGTTTTCCGTTTTAATATACTTGAATAAATCTTCCGATATAACAATTCTCGGATAAATTGCTATTTGCGACTCAAGTTTGTAAGCATCGGATATTCCTTTTCCTATTAGAACATCTTCATCTCTTCTTGGAAAATACATATCGCCAATTACAACAGCACCTCTAAAACAAAATCCTTTATCCCAGAATCTATCTTGTAAATATCTAAGTATAAGGAACAAGTGAGGTAAATTACGAGGTTCTTTTTTCATTACAAATGCAAAACTATCAGAAAAATAAAAACTTCTGACATCTAAATTTCCATCTCTGGATGTTCGTTTTGTGTCTGCTTGGGTAATTTTTGAATTTATTTTAATTGCATGAATAATTTCATTTACCAGGTCGATATTATTGTGCCAATCATTTACAAGCTTTTTTATTCCAAGAACATCAATAAAAGCTACAAAACATTCTTGCATAGTTGTATTCCTTTTCATTTTCAAATTGGGCAACAGGTTGCTGCCCAATTTCTTTAGTTTTGCTCCAAAACAAATACCATTGACGAATATATTTCAGATTTCTTAAAGAAAATCCTTTTACTTCAGGAAACTCACTCATTAAGTCTTTGCTTAATCTTTCAAGAAATTTGTCTCCCCATTTACTTTGTTTTTGTTTTTCAACAATCTCCTTTCCCAAATCCCAATAGAAATTAAGAAGTTCGGTATTTACTTTCACCGCAGCCTTTATTTGCACCTGCCTGAATTTTTCTTTTAAGGATTTTAACCACTCAATATAATTTTTATCTTTTTTTAAATCACTCATTTCCCAACCTCTCCAATATCTTTAACCCTTCTTTGTCCATTTTGGAAAAAGCAAAGACTTTTTTCCCTAAATCTTTTAAAGATACTCCAATGTGATAAATGTCTCTATTAAAAACCTGTCATGAATGTTTTTTAATTCTTTTATTTCAATGGGCGGATATTGGGCATTGTGTTTTTTCAAATCAAGGTGTAGCTGTTTTGTGATTTTGCTTGTGTAGATTGTCGCTTTTACCTTTTCATTTCTTTTAGTCAAAAGAGTTAAGACAGTATCATCAACATAATTATCAATCACAACAATTGAGTTTTTAGCGGAGCGAATTAAATTGGATACAAATTTATAAGCATCAAAAATCTGCCCGTCAAAAAAGATTCCCTCTGTGGGAATTATATTCTGCTTTTCTAATAATTTTACCTTTTGTTTTAGTATATTAACATCATTTTCAAGTTCTTTAAATCTTTGGTGGGTTATTTTTTCACTGTTGATAGCATAACCCTGATAAATGTATTCTTTAAGTACTTTCGTAGCCCATTTTCTAAATTGTATCGCCTTGGCAGAATTTGTTCTATATCCCACTGCTAACACAATATCTAAACTATAAAATTTTACAGGTTTATCCGAACCACTAATGTGCAAAATTTGCACATTGCTTTTTTCATCAACTTCTTTATCTTTAAATATCTTATTTATATGTTTGGTTATTACAGACCTATCCTTCTCAAACAATAAAGCAATATCCTTCTGGGTTAACCAAATTGATTCCTTGCCAATCTTAATATTTAATTCTATTTCACCATTTTTATAAATTACAATTTGGTTTTTCTTCATTTTTACACCCTACAAACATTATTACATATTGTCATTGTTTCCACACAAACAAATCCCATCTTTATTCTTTTACAATTATTAGGGATTGTTTTACTCATTTATTTTCCCCACTTTTGCTTTTTTCCATTTTTAAAAATTTTAAAATCAGATATTGAATTTTCATTAAATTCTAAATAAAAACCAAATTCATATTTTAATTGAGAAGTAAATGCTTTAAGTTTCTCAAAATCAAAGTCTCTATTCCTATTGTTTTCTAATTTTTTAATTTCTATCACCATAAAATTATTATAGTTACTTCCTCTTTACTGCTTGATTAAGCACTCTAACTTCCACTCCATAAAGTTTGGCAATATCGCTATCAAGCATTACCTGAACACCTCGTATGGTGTAAATTTTTTCTTTTATTTTAGTTAATTCCAATATTTCATCTGACACTGTTTCACCTCTTTGAAATTCATAATTTGCAAATCGAAAATCCTCATTCCAGAATCTCCCAATGTCCGCCTTTGTCAGGACCGACTCTTTTGATTTTCCCTTTTTCTTTAAGTTTTGCTAAATGATACTTTACACCATCTTCCGTAATATCTCCAATTTCATGAGCAAGTTCTTTTCTTGTAATATAAGGATTTTCTCTAATAAGCTCCAAAATTTTCTGGGCAGTTTTCTCCGAACCTTTTTTTGCTGTTTCTTGTGTGGTATCAGGTACCAAAGGAATAATAATTTTGAATACATCTTTTTCTATAAGCTGGGGGATTCCACCTTTTGAGTATATCGGAGTATATTTGAAAATATTTTTTACTCCTGAACCAACTTTAATTAGCCCTTTTACTTCTGTAGCACTCAGAAAAGGTGTCTTTGTTCTTCTGTTAATTAAAATATCCATTACCCTTGCGTCTATGAAAAGTATTCTTTTCTGTTTTGCTTGTTTTTGTTTAGAAACCACCTTTTTCCCATAAAAATCCTCTTCACCTTATTTTTTTATATAATAGCAAAAAATAGTAAAAAACAAAATAAATATAAAGATGGAATTCTGCATTAGAACAAAGTTTTCATAATTACCATTTTCCCCAAAAGAAATACATTTTTGAAAAAATTACTTGAAATCTGTAATCTGTTTTTCTTAGAACCGGGGCAGGATTTTTCAAATTTGGTGTTTATGGCGCGGTTATTTCTCTTCTGATAAGAGGTGTTTTTAAAACCTTGGATAATTGAGTTGACATTGTTAAATTTAATAAGTGATGAAAAATAAATAATAGAAAATTAAGAGTTTCTATATGTTAAGTTGTAAAGTTTGAATTGTAAATTGCCAGACATAAAAATGCCCCCTTGTAGAAAGGGGGCATTTGATAATTGTTTTTAGATACCTATTTTGTAGTTGTATTTTTATGGGTCGATTCAAGTTCAATCTGCCACCAGATGCCATCTGGACCATAGTAATCCATAAGTTTGGTGGCTGTTAAGATATCAAAGTCCTCGTTCCATATCAGCATGTCAGGATCAAGACCAAAACCCCATAGATTTACCTTTTTACTATGGCATGATACAGCACAGGCATTTGGCATTCCTCCCTCTTCAAGGTACTTAAGCGTCTTTTCAGGGGGCACCACTTTAAAAGTGTGAGCCACATGTGCTGAGGCCCTTTGCGCATTGGCAACAGAAGGCATGTGGCAGAGGGAGCATCTGGAAAGTCCCATAATTCTGTCTGGTGCATAAGGATGATGGGTGTGGGCACTTACGACAGGTCCAATAATATTTATGTTATCTTCATAATCGGCAATCATATCCTTTGTCAAACTGGCAAAATCATCATATCCTGCGTGGCATGCCAGACAAAGTGTGTCATTTTCATTTTTGGTGTTAATAACGGTTCCATCTATGGTTAATGATTTTCTGATCTGATGCTTATTGGTTCTATTATGGGGATCATGGCAATCAAAGCAACGCATAGGTTCATAAGGATTTGTGGGTTTATTTGATCTATAAAATTCGGCGTAATGTTGGTTGTGTTCATAGGATGTTTCACCATCAGGCCAGAATTCATTTGCATTTGCATAGAAATCAGAGAGAGGGAATCCATTTCCAGGATACCACTGGGTATCGGTATCATCATGGTAGGGCCAATTGAATGTGTGGTTGGGCACTGAACGCTGCCTGTTGTGGCAGTGGCCACATACTGCATTTGCATCATCTACGTTTAATTTTGCAGGATTTATAATTTTGGTGGGATCTCCACCTCCTAAAATGTGAAGTGAACCAGGTCCATGACAATCTTCACACCCAACATTCACCAGATCTTTTATGCCATCACCGTCATAATCAAAATAGTGGGAATCATCTTCACTATAAAGTACGGCAACGTAAGGGGTGTATCTCCATTCACCATCATCCCACTTTCCAAGGCTTCTGATTCCAGTTGTATGGCATCCTATACAGTTTTTTGAAAAGGTTGCCTTTGCCTTTAATGCAATATCAGAAAGGTTCATACCATTGGTAAATTTAGGCTGATGATCTTCTGTGTACCATAATTTAGTTTTATAAGGTATCCATTGATGAGTCCTGACATTGTATTGGATGGGTGCAAAGTAAACGTCTTTTGAATATCCGGTAGGACTGTCAGCGGCGGGTATGCGAACTGTGTAGCGTTCACGCCACTGTCCAAGACCACCACTTATAAAAACGACAGGGTAATCCACTTCTCCAATTGTTATTGTGTATTGGCCATTTTTTACTGAAAGGATGGGGGCATTTGGTTTAAATGGATCAAAGCCTGAAGATATTTCATTAAAATTTAAACCCTGCCTGAAATCGTCAACTCCGTTTTGGTCGTAATCTGCAATAACACCCCAGCCCTCTACAAGAGAATACTGTTCCATGGGTTTGCGAAGTGACATTGAATGTTTAGTATCTTTCCAGCCTACTTTATCCTGGTGGCATGCAAGACAAAATTCAGAACCAACAAATACTTTTTCTTCTGTACCTTTTGGGCCATAAAGTTTATACAGGTAATTTTTCAAAGTGATCACCTGCTTAGATATTTTTTTGTTTAATGCTTGGGCGTTAGCCGCAGAGGGGTTGGCTGAATGCGCCATGGCAAAAGAAATGGGTAAAATCAGAGTCATGGCCAAAATAAAAATTGTTTTGAAACGCATGATGACTCTCCTTTCATTTAAAGTTTTAATTCTCATTCAAAAAACTTTGGGCTTACATTTGAGCCATGTATTGCACTATGACAGGAAGTACAGTTTTTATACTTTGGATCTGCCTGATTGTGAAACATGGGAGTATCCGCATGACATGAGAGACACAGGAATCTTGTATTATTTCTAATAAGCAAATTGGGATTTGTTGATCCATGCGGTTTATGACATTCAAGACATCCATTGTGTTGAGTCCCTAAATGGACATAAACAAATGGTCCAGAAGTGTCTGGATGACATGATCCACATTTTTGGGACATTTGTCTTGGTCTTATTTCTTTCCTGCTTTTGTGTGGATTGTGACATCTCAAACAACTATTTCCGGTACCTGAAAATTGATGATGGAAAGGGCGCGCGAATTCAATTTTCTGGGTGATGTGGCACTTAAAACATAATGCTGCAGATCCATCCTTTAAAAGGTTAGGTTTCGGGATTGGAAACTCATTTACTGTCTTTTCGCTATGCCACGTGTCATGACAGTTGAGGCAGGATTTGCCTTCGAGAAAATGTGAACTCCAGTTCTTGTGCATGTCTCCGTGACATTTAAAGCATTTTTTAAAGATAGATCTGGTGGATTTATTCTTAAAATTGAAAATGTTATCGGGACTTGGATCGTCAGCATGTTTAGATCCAGGACCATGGCAGTCCTCGCATTGTACCCCATTTTGGGGATTGTGGGGAGTTTTGTTTATTTCTGTTTCAACCGTGTCGTGACACATGACGCAAGTATTGCTGCCAACGATTTCAGGTTTGGTCTTTGTGGCAAAGCAGCAACCTGTAAAAAGAAGGAAAGTTATTGCTAAGATTACTTTTTTCATGTTTATACCCTTTAAAATTTCCAGTGTAAAGCAAAGATAAACTGATCAAAACTATAGTTATGTAATGTAAAGATATCTTCTTTATAGTCGTAATATCTTCCTTCTATTTGGACCCAGAGATGATGTAGTAGTTTGGCTTCAATATTTCCCGATACATTCCAGTGTGACAGTGGTAAAGATTCTCCATTGTCATCGAGATAATAGAGTTGAATTTGTCCTTTGAAACGGTTCTGACTGTCTTTAAATGTGGAATACACAAAATACCCATTTTGTGAAGTGTCATAATCTTCAAGTGAAGAAATCTGATTTTCACCTCTGAAGTAGATAAAATCTTCGAGATGGTTAAGGTCTAAATGTGTAAAACCAAATCCAGTGCAGAGGTTGGAAGAGAGAGTATAATCTATTGAGCCTTCAAATAGTTTTACACTGCTATCGAGATGAATTGATGAATCTTTTAGTCTTGAATCGTGATAGTTTAACGCTATTGAAGTCTTTTCATTTAATGGCTGACTGGCAGATAAAAAGAACTCATTTTTGTGGTCGCCTGCTGTTCGATATATGGGGTTATCTATCTTCTCATATGAATAACCACCTTTTAATTCAGTTTTTAGAATGGTTCTATATCTTGTAATAAATTCCAATTTGTCCAGGGTGTAGGTTTCATAAATATTTGACTGCTGTTCTTCATCATGAATGTATCGTTGAGTAATATCCCCCGAAGTATGATAATAGGATGTAGTAAAAGTGAGGTTTTTAGCGGGATAAATTATTGCAGATACTGAATTTCTTGTATAAGTATTTTTGTAGTAGTATCCATCTATTTCTGTGCTGTGGATGTCAATGGGGTTTCCTTGAATTGGAAAAAGTGTTAATTTTTGGTCGGTATTGAGATTTGACGAAGTTTCTGTTTTGTTCCATTCAAGATTATATTCTACGGTCATGTAATCGCAAACATCTGCTTCAAGGTTATAATTTGCAATGTATTGAGGAGTGTCAGCCCCACCAAGGGTATGGATAAGGAATGAATTTCTTGAATTAAAATCATAGAAAAGAAAATCCATTAAATTAATTAGATCCTCATCTAAGGAACCATTTTTATATGAAAATGTTGAACTGGTAGACCACCTGTTTCCTTTATATCTAATAATAATGGTAGAGACGGGAATTGATGCATCAACAGAACCGCTTCTATTGCGATCTGTAGATAGTATAGTTTGGGAACCAAAACCTATTCCATGAAGTATTCCTTTTCTATAACGTGAATTATCTGAGATATCTATCCAGGATTGATCGAAGGAAATAAGAAATCCTCCACTATAGAATTTTGCCCCTGTTCTAAATTCCTCTCTTGTCTCATGCATGTCTAAAGGGATGGCAAATATTTCACCCCAATTATATGAGGGCTGACAAATGTTGCCTTTTGAAACTATATGTTTGTAACCAAAGTTAAAGATAAAATGTTTCACCCCAAACCAATTAAAATTGGCATTGAAACTATTTCTTTCAAGATTTCTGTTGTTTGCTCCATAATTATAGAGAGGATCATAGAAAAAATCGTAAAATGAATTGTAGTTGATTTTCAAGCTATAGAGTTTACGTTTTTTTACAGTTATCAATATTGAATTTGAGAGGTCAACCTTTCTACCAATGCAGGCCTGGATTTCTATCTGGTCAAACCATTTATTTCCCTTTTCAGTTATTATATTGAAATATCCGTCAGCGAATAGGCCTTCTGACAGATCAGTGTGGCTTCTGTAATAAGGATTGTTGTCTGTAGAAAACAGAAAATTGTATCCTGTAATTAAATCACCTTCATATTGGTAGTTTGAAGAATTAGAAGCATAAATTTTCCAGCATGAAAAAATAAAAAATATGGTAAGTAGCAAAACACATTTTTTCATTTCATACCTTCTCTTTTCAATTTTAATTTATAATATTTTTAAAATAATTTAAATATTAATATAATAAACTGGACTTTCAATGTCAATAGAAAAAAATATATATAAAAATATAATTATATAAAATAAAGGCAAGCAAAATTGTTGAAATATGGAAAACTCAAAATATTTATGAATAAATATTTATGAATAGTGAAAATTTATTATTATGGGTAAAGAGTAATGAATTGGTGGAAAATTTTTTATAAAATTTTTTGCAATTTCCGAGTTGACATATTTTTTAATGGGATTATATAATGTCCTCAGAAAACCCCCGAAAGGAGAACTATGGAGTTAAAGTATACATCTTTAACTTTTAAACTGTTTTTTGAGGACGCTTTAACTTTTAAGAAATTTCCAACCTTTATATTTAGAAGTGTACTTGGTAAAGAACTCTACAAACTCTCCTGTGTTTTAAGAACGAGAAAGTGTGAGGATTGTCCTTTAAATAAAATGTGTGTCTATTCACAGATTTTTACAACACCTGTCACATCTGGTGAAACCTTTAGAGGGGATAAAAAACCACATCCATTTACAATCAATGCAAAAATACCTGTAAATGAAGAGGTATCAAGTGGCAAACTCCAGATGCTTTTAGTGGGGGAAAGTAAAACCCTATTTCCATATCTCTTTGCCGCTTTAAAAGAGGCAGGGGAAAGGGGAATTTTTAGGGAGAGAATTAAATTTAAAGTAGGTGAAGTTTTTGCAAATGGAGAAAAAATCACCGTTGATGGAGATAAGTTAAACCTGAATTTTAACTCCCAGATGTGGAAATTAAGTGGAAATGAGGGTGTTCAGAAGGAAAAGAGAATGAAAATTTCATTTCTTTCCCCGGTAAAAATTGAGAGAAAAAAGAGGCTTATAGATGAATTAAACTACAGGGAACTCATTTTAAATGGCTTAAGGAGGCTTAAACTTCTCTCCCACTTCTATGGAAGTGGATCCGATGAATATATTGATCTTAAGAAAATCCTTGACACTGAAATTTTTGAAGAAAAAAATCTCTCAATAACTTCTCTAAGGTACTATTCATTCAGGCAGAAAAGGTCTATTTCCATGAGGGGTTTTGTGGGAGAAATTAAATTAGAGAAAAATATGACTGAAAGTGAACTTTCCCTTTTAAAGGGTATGGAAATATTTGGAGTTGGAAAGGCCACGAGTTTTGGCTTTGGGAAGATTAAAGTTGAATTTGAGTAAAAGGAGGGTCTATGGAGAAGATTTTACAGACAATAACCATTGCGGCTTTACTACACGACATTGGCAAAGTTTATCAGAGAAGTGGTAAAGATATAGACTTTGAATACAACAAGGAATATTGTCCTGAATTCAAAGGTAGGGTTTCCCATATACATGTGGCTCACACGGCGGACTTTTTGACAAAATTTTTTGAACTAAAGGATGGTGGAGGGGACTTTGCCAAAAAATTTTTTGTAGTGGGAGATACTGAATTAAACATCACAAACCTATCTTCATATCACCACGCCCCAAATAACAAATACAACTGGATAATTGCAGCTGGAGATAGGCTTGCCTCAGGTTTTGAGAGGTCTTCCTTTGACAATTATAACACCGAGGATTGGGAGTTAAAACAGCAAAGGGATTACAGAAGATCGAGATTATTATCTATTTTTTCCCAGATATCTCTAAGAAATAGATATTCTGAGAAGAAAAAATTTTACTATCCACTAAGGCCTCTTGCCCATGATATTGTGCCAGAGCCCTTAAGGGAAATTTCAAGAGAGGATGCAAAAGAAGACTATACAAAATTAATATCTGAACTTGAGAAAGAATTTAAAGAGTTTTTGAATTTTGCAGAAAGGACAAATTTTGACGATTTTTTAAATGCCCTCATGTCCCTTCTTGAAAAATATCTCTGGTGTGTACCATCTTCAAGTTATAACACCCTTGCCGATGTCTCCCTCTACGACCACCTAAAAACCACAGCGGCCATATCAAATGCCCTCTTTGTCTACCACTATAAAAAAACTGGTGGTGGGTTCTCAGTTGAGGAGATAAAAGATTTTGACAGCGATGAGAAAAAATTTCTACTGGTAAAAGGGGATTTTTCCGGAATCCAGAACTTTATCTTCAGCAGATTTGGAGAGTCCAACAAATATGCTGCAAAGATCCTCAGGGCAAAGTCCCTATACGTCTCGGTTTTTACTGAAATGGTGGCTCATCTTCTCTGCAAAGAATTTTACGTAAACAGTGTAAACACTGTAATAAGTGCAGGAGGACACTTCCTGACACTCCTACCCAATATAGAGGGTGGGGATAAAAAAATAGAAGACTTCTTTAAAGAAATTTCCCTCCACCTGGAAAGACTGACCTATGGCCAGACAAGGTTTAACTATGCCTACGAACCTATTTCGGGGAGTGATTTCTCAAGCAGAAGGATTGCCGGGAAGATGGATGAACTAAATCACAAACTCATGATAAATAAAGTGAGGTTAAAACCTCAAATATATATCTTTAAAGACTATCTAAGAATTGTTCAGGAGGCAGGTGGAGTGTGTAAAATTGATGGATACTCCCCCAAAGCATCTGGTTTAAACTTTTCACCATTTTCCATCCAGATGAAGACACTTGGAGAAAGACTTCCCAGAAACAGTTTTCTAATAATTCATTTTAAAAAGCCTGAAGGTAGGGAAGAATTAATTCCCCTTATTGAGGATAAAATCTACTTTACCCTTAAAAATAAGCCAGAACTTTCAGACAGTACCTTAAACTTTAAAATTGGAGAGTCTTCCGGAATTGCCTCAAAGAGAATAGCAAACTTTGTTCCGGTTTTTTCTCCTGAGGATCTGGAATCTACAAGATACACTGAAATCCCAGAAAAAGTATTTGACCAGACTGACTTTGAAATTGGAAAGATAAAATCCTTCTATCACATTGCGGCAGATTCAAAAAAGGAGGTAGAAAGTGAAGATGGTAGAAGGACATACTATACTGGAAAATCGTTTCTTGGGGTTTTAAAGGCAGATGTTGACAATTTGGGCCTGATTTTTTCAAGGGGACTTGAAAGGGAAAGGGTGAGTTTTTCAAAGATAGTTTCCCTCTCAAGAATGCTTGATTTCTTCTTTACAGGATGGTTGCCATATCTGTTGGAGACCAAATATACATCAATCTATACGGTATTTGCAGGGGGAGATGACCTATTTTTAATTGGTGCCTACAACCAGATTTTTAAATTGGCTGAAGAAATCAGCAATCACTTTAAAGAATATGTAAAAAACGATGAAATCCATTTTTCTGCAGGTATTGTTTTAAAAAAGCCACAGGTTCCAGTCTATCAAATGGCTGAAGATGCTGAGGAAAAATTGGATGAGGCAAAAGGAAAGGGTAAAAACAGGTTGGCAGTTTTTGACTGTGTGGTTAGGTGGGATGAGTTTTCAGAACTCTTGAAACTCTACAAGGATTTTTTCACAAAGAAGATGGATAGGGATAGGGAAGATAGGGGTAGGAAAAATATGAGTGCCTCATTTGTCTACAGGCTTTTAAAATTCATTGAAATGAAGGATTCCATAGAAGGAAAAAGATGTATAACAATTGAAGACATTGAAAATGCAAAGTGGATTGCCCTTTTAAAATATTCAATCTATAGAAATTTTAAAGAAGATGAAAGGGAAGAAATGGCAACTAAAATTAAAAATTTAATTGATAAATATGGGAAAAACTTATTAATTCCAATAAGTTTAACCCTTTATGAGAGAAGAAATTAGGAGGTGTTTTATGGCTACGAGTGACTTGTTATTTAAAGACAAAAAAGAAAAGATACTAAAGGAATCTCTTCTTTCAACTATTGCAGAGAATAAAGTGAAGAGTTTTAGAAAAAGAAATGATAGAGGATTTGATTTAAAAGACAATCCAACTTCAACTCAATTAAGAAGGTTTTACAACGATGTGTTAACGTTGAAAAACAAAATTGATCACTACGATAAAGATGTAAAAGAAGAAAAATTCAAACAACTACTTCCATATGTAAAGATGCTGAAGGCTAAAGTTGCTTATTCAAAAAGCAGAAATAATGTGAATAAAGAATTTAAAAAGTTTATAGATGAATATGTTGACTCTATAAATGATTTAGATGATTTTTATGCTTTTTGTGATTTTTTTGAAGCAATAGTTGCTTATGCACCTTTATATCTTAAAAAATAATAAATTAGGAGGGTCAAATGGGACTTAAAAAAATAAAAATTAAAAAGATAAAAAAACTTGAAGGAAAAATAATTTTAAGGACAGGTCTTCACATAGGTGCTGGAAATGATGAA
>JAMOQF010000087.1 GCA_027064125.1 Acidobacteriota bacterium | reverse complement strand
CCTATAAATCTTCTGGATGGATTTTAAGAGAGGCAAAAAACCATTATGGATGTGAAAAGATTCGGATAAAAAATTTAAAATTTAGTATCAGGCAAGATTTGAATTTGGATATGGATTAATGAATTGGGGACAGACCTAAAAAAGATGTTAAGAAAGGTGTCAGGCAAGATTTTAGTTAGATAAAAAGTGTCAGGCAAGAAAAAGGAAAAAGAAAGGAAAAGAAAGTAGGTAAGCAGGAAAAAGGGATAAAGAAAAATTGGCATCAGACTTGCACTAATAAAAAAGTGAGAGGTTATTTAAGAAACAAGCAGTCTTGAAAGGTGTTTTAATTTTAATGACAAAAATTCAGGGATTTTTTCAAGAAGTCTAATGTTTTCTTTTTTTCTGAAAGGAGATATTAAAAAGTTTCGGATAATTAAGTTGACATTGCTGGTTTTTAAACTATATTTAAAGGAGAATGTAAATATTTTGAGGTTTTGTATATGGAAAGGGATTCTTCTTTTTACATTTTAAAATCTACTTTAAAGAAATTTTCGGGTATTTTCTTAAGCAGAATACTCGGGCTTTTGAGAGATGTGGTTATAAGTTCCTTTTTCGGCACCACAGGACTTTCCGATGCCTTTGCAGTGGCCTTCAGGATTCCAAATACATTCAGGAGACTTTTTGGTGAAGAATCAATGAAGGTTTCTGTTGTTCCTGTTTTTACAGAGTTTAAAAATACCCATTCAGAAGGTGATTCCCTTTCATTTATAAAGTATTCCTTTCTTTTGCTTGGTAAAATTTTATTTGTCATAAGTTTTATAGGAACCATATCTGGTCCACTATTTCTTCCCTTCCTGATGGATTTTAAAGGTGATATAGGAACTGCAATAAACTTGAATTACATAATGTTTTTCTATCTGTTTTTTATCGGTTTAACTGTACTTGCTGCATCTTTTTTAGATTCATATAAGGTTTTTGCTCCACCTGCTTACTATTCCATTTTTTTAAATATAAGTATAATTCTTTTTACTATTTTCCTTGCTCCTAAGATATCCGTATATGCTGCTGCGATTGGTGTGATTGTGGGGGGCATATTGCAACTTCTATTTTTGCTTTATTTTTTGAAAAGGGTTTTTAAAAACTCATCCAGATCTACATCTTTAACAGATACATTGTCTAAAATTTTTGGAGGTAGGTCAGAAGATGGCAGGGAGAAAAAGATAAAATTTGGATGGAATAATAAATATATTAAAGAGATAAGAAAAAATATGCTTCCTGGTCTTTTTGGTTGTGGAATAAATCAGGTGTATAGTTTTTTAAGTATATATTTTGTGTCCTTAGTTGGTTTGAGTGGCCTTCAACTTGCCATGTATCTGTCTCAAAGGGTGGTTGAAGTCATTCACGGAACTGTAAATGTATCCATTTCAGATGTACTTTTATCTCTAATGAGTGAGGATAAGAGCAAGGATAGAGAAGGGGCAATTATAGAAAAGTTGATTTTTGGCCTGAAGACGGTTTTTATGGTGGCAATTCCTGCAGTTTTAGGAATTATAATTTTGAGAAAGGAAATAATAACGGTGCTTTTTATGAGGGGAAAATTCGATCAGAGTTCAGTTGAAATGACTGCTACTGTGCTTCTCTTTAATGTTTTTGCACTTCTTGCCTATGGTGGAAATTTTGTCATAAGATCTGCCTTTTATTCACACAGGGAATACTACCTACCACTTTACACTTCTTTTGCATCTCTCATTGTTTTTTTTGGTGTAAATTTCTATTTTAAGGGGAAGATATATGGACCTCCACTTTCAATCTCTTCTGCTGCCATAACCAATCTATTTTTACTGTTTTATTTTTTTAAAAGGAAATTTAATATTGCTGGATTTTCCTCACTTTTTAAATCCATTTTTCAATATATTCTGGGGGCACTTTTTTCTTCCTACATCCTTTATAGATTAAAGTCATACCTGGGGCTTAACTTTTTTACCATTTCATTTTTTGAAAAGACATTCTATCTTTTACTCTTTATTCTTATAACTTCTGTAACCTATTTCCTATTTCTTCTACTTATTGGTAATAGAGAAGTAAACTCCATTTTTAAAAAGTTAAAGGGTAAAATTATTTCCTGATTTATTGTTTGTCTTTTTTTGCCTTTTTAAATAAAATCTTTACTTGATTAATATTTTGAGGGGGCTTTTATGTCTCAAAAGATTAAGTGTGTAAAAGGTGTAAGGGATATCCTTCCTCCAGAGGTTGATGTGTGGAATTTTGTAGAGGGTGTGTGGAAAAAATACTTTTCCCTCTATGGATTTAAGGAGATAAGAATTCCAATTTTTGAATATACAGGGGTTTTTCAAAGGGGAATTGGAGAAGGTACGGATATTGTGGAAAAGGAAATGTATACTTTCTTGGATAAAAGTAAAAATTCAATTACACTGCGGCCAGAAGGCACAGCCTCGGTCGTAAGGGCATATATTGAGCACAATTTATACATGGAGAGCCCCTTCAATAAATTTTTCTACTCTGGTCCCATGTTTAGATATGAGAGACCACAGAAGGGAAGATACAGACAATTTTACCAGATGGGGGTTGAGGTATTTGATGATGATTCATCTGAAGTGGAGGTAGAGGTAATTGAAATGATTGTTGAAGCACTTAAGGAAATGGGTTTTAATGACTACCAATTAAATATAAATTCCATTGGTTGTAAAAATTGTAGGCCTAAATTTATAGAAGTTTTGAGAGAAAAATTAAAGGGCAGTATGGATAGACTGTGTGAGGATTGTAAAAGGAGAATAGATTTAAATCCCCTGAGAGTTCTTGACTGTAAAAAAGATAGTTGTAGAAGGGTTGTATCTGAGATGCCAGTAATTACAGAATTCTTATGTGATGGGTGTAGAGAACATCACCATAGATTTAAAGAATTGCTTGTCAATAGGAAGATTTCCTTTGTTGAAAATCCGCTCCTTGTAAGGGGACTTGATTACTATGTTAGAACAACCTTTGAAGTTTTAGTTGGAAACCTTGGTGCTCAAAATGCAATACTTGGAGGAGGTAGATACGATGGGCTTGTCAAAGAACTTGGAGGCCCAGACGTGAGTGGATTTGGATTTGCCCTTGGAGTGGATAGAATGGTCCTTGCATTAAAAGAGGATGTGAGGGAAAAATCATATGACTATCCGGAATTTTACCTTGCCTTTTTGGGAGAAGATGTTATCCCCTATTCCTTTGAAATAATGAATCTGGTAAGGAAAAATGGGCATAGCCTTTACACAAATTTCAGGGGTAGAAGTTTAAAAAGCCATATGAGACTTGCAAATAAATTGAATGTAAAATATGTGGTGATTATTGGGGAAAATGAGGTGAAAAAGGGTTGTGCTCTTTTGAAAAATATGGAAAATGGTAGTCAAAGGGAAATAAATATAAGTGATTTTGAGAATTTTTTGGTAAATTATAATTAGTAGGAGTTTTGGGTATGTTAAGAAGTATAACATGTGGTGAATTAACTGCAAGGGATGCAGAGAAGAAAGTCGTTTTATGTGGATGGGTTGATTCCATAAGAGATCTTGGGGGGATTTATTTTGTTCTTTTGAGGGATAGATATGGTATAACCCAGTGTACCTTTATTGAGGAAGAAAATAGAGATCTATTTGAAAGGATAAAATCTGTAAAAAGTGAACATGTATTAAAGGTTTCAGGTACTGTAAAGTTAAGGAGTGAAAAAGATATAAATAAAAAGATGAAAACAGGTGAAATAGAAGTATTGGCGGATGATTTTGAAATACTGTCAACTTCAAAACTTCCACCATTTGAAATAAAAGATGAGATAAATGTTTCAGAGGAATTGAGATTGAAATATAGGTATCTGGATCTGAGAAGACCTAAAATGCAGGAAAACTTTATTTTGAGACACAAAGTTGCTCTTCTTGTGAGAAATTTTTTATCCGAGAGGAATTTTCTTGAAATTGAGACACCATTCTTGACCAAATCCACTCCTGAAGGAGCAAGGGACTATCTTGTCCCGAGTAGAATGTATCCAGGAAGATTTTATGCACTTCCACAATCTCCTCAACTTTTTAAACAACTTCTCATGATTTCAGGGTTTGACAGGTATTTTCAGATTGTAAAGTGTTTCAGGGATGAAGATTTAAGGGCGGACAGACAGCCTGAATTCACTCAGATTGACATTGAACTCTCCTTTCTGGAGATGGAGGATATTTTTAATTTGATTGAGCCCATGATGGTGGAGATTTTCAGATTGATAGGAGTTGAAGTTTCAACTCCCTTTTTGAAAATGGATTATGAAGAGGCAGTTGAAAATTATGGCAGTGACAGACCTGATTTGAGATTTGATATGAAACTTTTTGATATTTCAGATTTTTTCGTTGAAAGTGAATTTAAAATTTTTAGGGAGATAGTAAATGGTGGTGGAGTTATTAAGGCAATTAAAGTTGAAGGATGTGCAAAATATAGCAGGAAGAGAATTGATGAGTTAAATGACTTCGTTAAAATTTATGGGGCAAAGGGACTTGCCTGGATAAAGTTAATGGATGGGAATTTTAAGAGTTCTTTACCAAAGGTTGTAGGTGAAAATACATTAAAATTGATATTTGAAAGGCTCAAAGGTGGTGAGGGTGATATTGTTTTAATTGTGGGGGGAAAAAGGGAGATTGTAAATACATCTCTTGGAGAATTGAGGAGAAAAATTGCAGTTGATGAAAATTTTATAAAAGATGGAGATTACAAATTCTTGTGGGTTACTGATTTTCCCATGTTTGAGTATAGCGAAGAAGATGGTAGATTTTATGCTCTTCATCATCCCTTTACTGCTCCGGTTGAGATTCTTGAAGACAATCCCCTTGAGATGAAGTCCATGGCCTATGATATAGTTTTAAATGGTCTTGAAATAGGAGGTGGATCCATAAGAAATCATAGAGTTGATGTACAGAATAAAATTTTTGAAATTCTTGGAATTGATGAAAGAGAAAGGGAGGAAAAATTTGGATTTTTCTTAGAGGCTCTTCAATATGGAACTCCACCTCATGGGGGAATTGCTTTGGGACTTGATAGAATTGTCATGATACTTGCTGGAGAAAATTCCATAAGAAATGTTATTCCTTTTCCCAAAACCACAAGTGCTCTATGTCTGTTGACAGGTTCTCCTTCAAAGGTAGACATCTCCCAGCTTGAAGAGTTAAAAATTAAAATTATTAGAGAGGAGTAGTATGGAAGAAGACATTTCTTTTTTAAAGAAATCGGAACTTTTTAGAGGCCTCCCCGAGAAAATGCTTTATGAAATCCTTGACATGGGACAACTTCTGGGATATGGACCCAATGAATATATTATAAAAGAAGGAGATGAAAGTTTTGATCTATATGTAATTAAAGAGGGTGTTGTGGAAGTTATAGTTAATCAAGGTAATAAGGTAATTACCTATCTTTCTGAAGGTGAATCCTTTGGTGAAATGGCTTTAATTACAGGTGATAAGAGGTCTGCTTCCATCAGGGTTCCAGAAAGAGCTGTTGTTTTTAAATTACCAGCAGAGATTTATGAAAAATACTTGAGTGAGGATAAAATTTTTCTGAGAAGAATGTGTGAAGTTCTTGCAATGAGGCTTAAAAGATCAAATCTTGAAGTTACAAGAGGAGAGCATAAAAAGAAATTATATGGAAAATTAAAATACTTTGATTTGCCCACAATTTTACAGACTATTTTTACTTCTAAGGAAACGGGAATTTTGCGCCTTGAAAATCCCGAAGGATTTGATGCTGAAATAATTTTTTTTGATGGAAATGTGATAAATGTTTTCTATAAAAATTTAGAACCTGAAGAAGGTTTTTATCAGGTATTTCTGGATCTTGAGAAATTTACAGAATTTAGGTTTACTGAAAAGGAAGAAAAGAGAATTCTTGTTCCTAAGATGGCAAAGGATTTAAATACTTTATTAATGAACTCTATGAAGATCAAAGATGAATTTGGCGAAAAGTTAAAAGAGACTTTAGAAAAAATCGGAGGAAAAAATAAAAAATTTAGGAAAACTTCTAAAAACCTCATTTGGAAGGATACTGGAACTATAGATTGTGCCACACAGATCTGGATAATGATTGAAGAAAATTTTTCCTTTAAGGATATTCTCGATGGTTGTGATAGGGCATATCATGTGGTGTTATATGTTATAAATGAAATGTTAAAAAGTGGCTTGATAGAGTGATGCAGAAAAAGGAAGAATTTTTTAATCTACCAAATTTGATCTCTCTTTTAAGAATAGTTTTAATCCCATTTTTTTACTACTACATAAAAAACTTTAATTTAAATGTTTTGATATTTCTTGCAATTTTAATGGGAGTATCAGATTTTTTAGATGGATTTTTGGCGAGGAAATTGGGGAAGGTATCTGATGTAGGGAAGTTTCTGGATCCCTTTTGCGATAAGGTTGCCCTCTTTTTTTTAATTTTTCTCATATTTTACTATAGAAATTTCCCCGCATGGGCCTTTTGGTATACGATTTTTAGAGAAGTTACCGTTGCACTTGGGGGACTGTTAATATTAAATAAAAGAAAAATTCCAATAACCCCCAATTTTTGGGGAAAGGCAAATGTTACAGCGGAATTTTTTATTTTTATAGTATATCTATTTGGAATAGATTTCTTGAAGAGGGATGGTTTAATTGCTCTTTTTGTGTATTTGACAATATCTCTTTTAATATATTTAAAACTCTTTTATGAGATTATTTTTCAAAAAAGGGAGGTGTCTGAAATAGTTAAAAACTACTCTTCTTATGGATTTGTTAGGGGAAATAAATTTATGAATTTTACTGCCATTCTTATAACTTTTTACTTTATCTTTAAGTTAGTTTACCTTCTGTGGATAAATTTAAAAATTTAATTTCAAAGTCATTAAAAATGGAATTCTATTTAAAATAAATACTCCCAATGGCATTCCTATTATTGTTATGCATAAAATCCAGCCTACTTTAAGGGCAAGAAGTCCGAGCCACCATCCCACCAGGAAAAAGTATATGGCTCTCAGGAAAAAATTTATTTCCACATCTTTTCCTTCTACAATATAGTTTTTTGTGGGTTTTAAGGTCAGTATTTTTGGGTATCTGTTAAAGATATATGTTCCAATTGGTATGCCCACGATTGTAAGACAGCAGAGATATGCAAAAAAACCTAAAATTAGAGATAACCACCAACCTATAAGTAAAAAGTATAGTATTCTTAAAATAAACATGATGTTTTCCTGAAATGTAATTATAAAACTTATACGAGTTTTTTCTCTTATTGGTTCCAAATTTTATGAAAAAAATGATTATTTATAAACTTTTTGTGGAAATTCTTCCCTTTGTTATGTTTACTGAAATTCATAATTGGTCTTTGTGAGGGCAAGGTGATAAATTGTAAGACATTTTATTTATTTAAAATTTAATATATCAGTATCTCTTATTCCACATGTTAACGCCAGAAATTTAGGTACATCAAAAATTTTCAGGTAGCAGGAGAAATAATAACATGGGAATTTTGGGGAACTCTATAATTTGTGCAGTTTGTCTTACAAATCTATGTTTATCCCAAAAAGTTTACTTTAATCCTTTGTTCTTTTATTTTACTTTTTATTTTCTGCCTGGCACTTTTTTCCAAATATTAAATCACAGATCAGATCTTGCCTGACACCTTTCCATTTTTCCAATTCCAATTTTTCATTTTTATTTTATTTCTTTCCTGACACCATTTTTTCATTTGCCCACTCTAAAAACCCTTAGATGTCTATAGGATAAAAAAGAATTTTGCTTAATCATTGATTTCTGCTAAAAGATCTTATATTTACCAGATTTGAGTTTCTTTTCTTACTTGCCTGCCCTAAAAGCCATATTAAAAGTTTATAGAAGATAGAAGATGAAGAGAATTTTTCTTTAATCACTGATTTTTGCCAAAAAATTGTTAATTAGTTTGTTCTTTATTTGTCTACCTTAAAAAGCCTTTCAGAATGTTTATAGGAGAAAAAAATTTTGCTTAAATCATTAATTTTTCCGGAAAAATTTTAACTCCTTGCTGGTTTTTAACTTTTCTTTTATTTGCCTTTTCTGAATTTCCTCCATATACTTGTTAGAATGCTTGACACCTTTTATTCTTTTTTATTCAAATTCAAGTTGTACCTGATGCTTTCTCTTCCTGACACCATTTTAAATTTTAAACAAAATTCTAAAACAAAACTTTTGCCTGACACTGAATTCAAATTCTTTTTTGTTTTACCATTGTTTTCGCTATATGAGTGTGTTTTTACCTCTTAGGTTAAGAGGAATTTTTTTAATTTCTCTATTTCAACATACTTACAGGGCTTTTTATAGGATAGTCACGGATCTGGATGGCCTTTATTGTCCTTGACAAAAATTTTTTCTTTTAATATATTTGTCATTTAATTTTAATGAAAGGGAAATAAGTTTATGGGAAAAGGAGATAAGAGAACAAAAAGAGGGAAAATTTTCAAAGGAAGTTTTGGTAATTCTCGGCCTAATCCGAAAAAAGTTAAAAAGATGAAGGCTTTAAAAAAAGCGGAAAAAAAATCTAAGGAAAAAGAGTAGTTGTTATTTCTCATATTGTGTTATACAGGTGCCCTCTGTGGCTTAAAAGGGAAGATGGTGAAATTCCATCACGGGGCCGCCGCTGTGATCGGGGACGAAAGCTACTAAATCCACTGTCTCCTTTAGTGGAGATGGGAAGGGGTAGCAAGTAGGAAGATCCGTAAGTCAGAAGACCTGCCTGTATAAATTTATTCACTGGATTCCTCGGAGCCAGGAAGAAAGTGAGGTCCTTTTTTAAGTTCCTCCCTTTAAAAAAACTCCAGGAATCCTCTTTAAACTTTTTTAAGGAGGATTTATGCGTAAATTTTTGTTTTTTTTGATTATCATTATCCTTTGTTTCACTTTTTTATCCTTTGCATCTAAAGGTAAAAAAAAGAGGATAACTTTAAAGGGTGAAAAGGTAGTTGTAACTGCAACTAAATCGGATGTGGATGAAAAAAAGATAGGAAGTTCCATAACTGTCATAACATCTGATGAAATTAGGGAAAAAAACTACAGAACGGTTGAAGATGCACTAAGAGGAGTTCCAGGAATCACTCTCACCAAGATGGGATCTTCTTCAGGAGTATCTTCTGTGATGATAAGAGGAACAGAGTCGAGTGGTACACTAGTGCTTATTAATGGCATTGAAGTTAATGATCCCATGGGACCTTCAAGAGGATTTAATTTCAGGGATCTTTTAACAGACAATATAGATAGAATTGAGATAATTAGGGGCCCTCAGAGTACCGTGTGGGGATCTGATGCCCTTGGTGGTGTGATAAATATAATTTTGAAAAATGGGAAAGAAAAAAGGGTTGCTTCTCTTTCTTCCTTCTATGGGTCAAACAACACCTATGATTTCTCTATCTCCACAAGGGGAAAACTTGGGAAAATTTTAAGTTATTCTCTTTCCCTTGATAGGATAGATACAGATGGCTTTTCTCAGGCGGATGAAAGATTTGGTAATAGTGAAAGAGATGGATATAGAAATGTGACGGGAACGGGAAATTTTGTATTAAAATTAAATGATAATTTTTCTTTAAATGCCTTTTTTTACGATATAGACAGCAGGAGTGAACTTGACAACCATGGTGGTGGCTTTGGGGACGATCCCAATTACAGAGGGTATTTAAGTTTTTTTATGGGAAAGGTTGGAATAGATATTTCTCAGATGAGTGGGAAAATAACTCACCACGCCCTTTTTTCCTATTATGAAAATAGAAGAAATTATAAAAATCCGGAAGATATGGATAATTCTTTTTCTTCTTTCAGCAGATATTATGGAGATATGAAAAAGGGTGAGTGGAAGACAATTTTCTCAATAAATGAAAACAATTTATTGACAGCAGGCTATGAGTATAAAAGAGAGGGAGGGTATTCCTTTTATGAGTATTCTTCTCCCTATTATTCTATGTACTCACCCTTTCCTAAGGCCTCTACTACGATGAACTCATTTTATATTGAAGATCTGCTATCTCCCATAGAGAATTTTTATGTGGTGGGAGGAGTGAGACTTGACCATCACAGTGAATTTGGAAATGATGTAAACATCAAAATTTCTCCAGTTTATGTGATTAATTCCACAAATACGAGATTAAAGATGAGTTTCGGTACAGGATTTAAGGCTCCTTCACTATATCAACTATATGCACCTGAGACTTCCTTTGGACCAGTAGGAAATCCAGCTCTAAAGCCGGAAAATAGTTGGTCCCTGGATGGGGGATTTGAACAGAAATTTTTCAAAAATAGACTTGATCTGAGTTTTACCCTTTTTTATAATAAATTTACAGATCTCATTGATTTTTCATTTGGAAGTGGGTATGTAAATATTGGTAAGGCAAATACAAAAGGTGCTGAGTTTTCAGGGATTTTTGATGTATGTAAATATTTTTCTGTTGATGGTTCATATACCTATCTGGATACGGAAAATGAAATAACGGGTGAAGAGCTTCTGAGACGCCCTCACCATACATTGAATTTAAATTTTAACTTTAGACCTGTAAAGAATTTCAAATCTACTGTAAATATATTTTACAAGGGAAACAGGTGGGATATGAATTATGACGTTTATCCTGCAGAAAGGATTAAACTTGATGACTATACCCTCTTAAATTTTGTATTTAATTATACTCCAAGAAGTGGTGTAGATATTTTTGGCAGGATAAACAATATTCTGGATGAGGATTATGAAGAGGTCTATGGGTATGGCACAGATGATACCTATTTTGAGTTGGGGCTCAGGCTCAATTTAAAATGAGATAGAGGTTTTTTCTAAAGTGAAAAGATTTTTCCCAATATTTATTTTTTTTCTTATATCTATTTTTATTTGTGGAAATGATATAAATAGTGCCAGGCAGCTAAAAATTGTCTGCCTGGCACCAAATTTGTGTGAAATAACCTTTGCTCTTGGTTGTGGGGATTTAATTGTGGGTGTTTCAGATTTTTGTGAGTATCCTCCAGAATGTGAAAAAAAACTCCATGTGGGAGGGCTTTTAAATCCCAATTTTGAAGCAATTATTTCTTCTGGATGTAATGTTGCTTTTCTTGTACCTGAAGAAAAGTGGATAGGTGAGAAACTGAAAAATTTTGGAATAAAATATTATGTTTTTAGAGACTATACCATTTCCGATATTTTAGATAGCATAAAAAAAATTGGTGATATAACGGGGAAAAGGGAAAAAGCCAGGGAAATTTTTAAACATTTTGTAGATGAAGTTAATAGGTTGAAAAAAGAGAATAAATCCCTTAAGAAGAGAAAAAAAATACTTGTGGTGGTTGGAAGAAGTGAGGGAAAAGTTCGAAATGTTTATATTGCAGGGAAAGGTACTTTCCTGGATGAAATTATTCAACTTGCAGGTGGTAAAAATTGCTATAATGGAAAGTTAAAATATCCTCAAGTGGGTGTGGAGGGAATTTTATCCATGAATCCCGATGTTATTTTTGAATTGATTCCAGATAAAAATTTTAAAAACAAAACCCTCGAAAGAATGAAAAGAGATTGGATGGCTCTTTCTGAAATAAATGCGGTTAAAAATGGTAGAATATTTTTTATAGAGGATACTTCTTTTGTTGTTCCCGGAATGAGATTTCTGGATGCAGTAAAAAAACTTAAGGCCTATTTAAATAATGATTGAATTTAGAAAAGTTTCATTTAAAATTGACAAAAAGATAATACTTGACTCTATTACATTTTCCCTACCTAAGGGGGAAACCCTCATTATCGTTGGCCCAAATGGAGCAGGCAAATCAACGCTATTGAGAATAATATCTGGGTTTTATAACAGTTTTTTAGGAAAGGTTTTAATTGACAGAAAAGATATAAAGACCTATTCTCCCATTGAACTTTCAAGGAAGATTTCCTTTATTCCACAGATATACTCATTCCATTTTGGAATTAAGGTTTTCGATTTTTTAATAACTTCCCGTTTCCCCCATAAAGGGTTTTTAAAGGATTTTTCGAAAGATGATATTGAAAAGGTAAAAAGCGTTTCTGAAGAGCTTGGAATCGACAGATTTTTGGGAAGAAAAATGGATACCTTAAGTGGTGGAGAACTTCAGCGAGTTATGATAGCATCTTCCATAATTCAGGGAACAGAAGTAATTTTACTCGATGAACCTGTTACTTTTCTTGATCCCTCGTCTCAATCTGAAGTTTATAAATTAATAAATAATTTAAGGGAAAGTGGAAAGACATTGATTGTTGTATCCCATGATCTGAATGTATTTTCCTTTTTGAAGGGAAGAGTGCTCGGTTTAAAAGATGGGAAAATGGTTTTTTATATAAAGAACTTTAAAAAGGATGGAGAATTAAAAACCCACCTTGAAGATATTTTTGATGTGAAATTTTTTAAAGTTGTCAAGAATGACAGGTTTTTTTATAACTTTGAGATTTAAAAATGAAAATTAAAAGATTACACCTATTTTTTTTCTTTTTGCTCTCAATTATTTTATCTCTATATCTTTCTCATGGAAGATTTTCCTTTAATGTGGAAAGTGAAATTTTTTTGTATATAAGAATCCCCAGGACAATTCTTGCATTTTTGGTTGGGGCAGGTCTCACCCTTGTGGGAGCGGTTTATCAGGTTATATTTAGAAATCCTCTTGCAACTCCCTTTACCCTTGGAATTGCACAGGGAGCATCCTTTGGAGCAGTTGTTGGAATAATATTTTTTAACGATGTGTTTCTCTCAATATTTTCTGGAATTACCATACTTAGTTTTTGTGGGGCAATTTTGACACTTCTATTTATATATTTTATTGTCCATTTAAAGCGGTCATTTTCACCCTTTGTTATACTATTGTGTGGCGTTGCAGTCAGCTTTTTCTTTTCTTCATTGGTGCTTTTTCTGGAGTATGTTAGTGATTTTACACAGGGGTTTCAAATTTTAAGGTGGCTTATGGGGTCCCTCTCAACTATTGGTTATAAAGATGTTTTGGCACTTTCTATGATATCCTTTCCTGTATTTTTTTTCCTCTATCTATTTAGACACCATATTTTCATTTTGTCACTTGGAGATGAACTTGCTACAAATAGGGGAATAGATGTTAAAAAACTCAGGATGATGGTTTTTTTTATAACCTCCCTTTTAATAGGGATAATGGTATCTGTTTGTGGCCCTATAGGTTTTGTTGGATTGATTATTCCCCATCTGGTAAATCTTCTTACAGATGGAAATTTTAAAGATAATTTTTTATGGTATCTTTTGGGTGGGGGAAGTTTTTTGATGTTATGTGATTCCTTTGCAAGAACAATTATATATCCTGCTGAAATACCGATAGGAGTTATTACTTCTCTTCTTGGGGGGCCTTTTTTCATATGGGTTTTATTTAATTATAAAGGGAAGAAATCTTTATTTTAGTTTTTTTTAATTTTAAATTATTAAAATCACTATTGAAATTATGGTAATGTTGACTTAGGGCAATGTGGATGGAATTGTAATGGATGTAATGGAGACAGTCCTATGTAGGAATTAGAGTTGGGGACAGACCTGATTGAGAATAAATTTTAACTGTCAGGCAGGTAAGTAAGACAGGTAAGTAAGGAACCTTTTAAAAAAGTGTCATTAAAAAGGTGTCAGGCTGAATTTACCCCCACAATCCCTGCCATGGGTTTATAGATAAGAAAGAGAAAGATTTTCTGTCTGGTACTATTTTTTTCAGAAATCTTTAGATGGCTTTTGGGATGGCAAATAAGTTAATAAATCAATTCTTGCAGGAATAAAATACTCTGGCAAAGACCAATGATTAAAATAAAATCTCTTTTCTCTCTATAAGCTCTTAAGTAGATTTTTAGGGGAAGCAAATTAGAAAACATATTAAATTCTGGCAGAGTCAACAATTTTTTGGGGAAAATCAACTGACTAAAGGAAAAATTTTTTCTTTCTATAAGCCTTAAGGTGGTATTTAGGGTTGGCAAATAAGAAAAAATTAAATTTTTGCAAAGATGAAATCTATTAGCAGAAACTAACAATTAAGATTATTCCCTTTTTTTATTCTATAAACCTTCAGAATGCATTTAGCAATGTTTAGGAATGGGGACAGACCTGAAAATGATATTTAGAAAGAGAAGAAAAATTGTACTTTGTTATGAATGCTTTCAGGTTGTTCTCTTTTGAGGTCGATTTTAAGTTTTTTCTTTTG
>JAMOQF010000086.1 GCA_027064125.1 Acidobacteriota bacterium | reverse complement strand
TTATAGGGGGAATTCGATTATTCCAGCCTAACGCATTTTCCTTTTCTCAATTCCAAATCTAAAATCTTGCCTGGCACTTCTTTATTCCTTTTTATTTTCATTTTTTGCCTGACACTTTATCTTAAATCCCCGTTTTTTGTTGTAAAAAAAATAAAAAAAAACTTGCATTTTAATTTCAAAGATGTATTATAGACTTTCTTTTGGTTATTTGCTCTTTTTTTATTGTGATTTTTTTGACTCCCGCGTGATTATTCCCCCCAAAAAATTAAATCGGAGATGGAATGTTTCACAAAAGGAGTAATATTTTATATTTTTTTGGAGGATAAAATGCAAGGTAAAAAACTTTATGTGGGAAACCTCAAGTACTCAGTTACCGACGAACAACTCAAGGAACTCTTCACAAACTACGGTGAAGTTGTGAGTGTTAATGTCATTGAAGGCAGAGGTTTTGGCTTCGTTGAAATGGCTACAGAACAGGAAGCACAGGATGCAAAGGATTCACTCGACGGAAAAGAATTCGAAGGAAGAACACTCAGAATAAATGAAGCTCGCCCACCAAAAAGAAGATTTAGATCTGATTTCGATAGAAGATACTAAACTTCCTGCGGAGTGGTGATTTTTCCACTCCGCACTTTATATAAAAATAGGTTTTACCAACTTATTTTTTAATTTTTATTGACATTTAATTTTCACATTTTTATAATTCACTTTTTAAATTTTTCAGGAGGTTGTTGTGTACGCTATTTTTAGACATGGGGAAAAACAGTATAGAGTAGAAGAAAATGACATTTTAAAAGTAGATTACTTCGATGCATCTCCAGGGGATATGCTTGAATTTAATGACATCCTTTTGGTAAAGGATGGAGATAAGATAGCAATTGGAACTCCATCTGTTGAAGGGGCTAAAGTTGAAGCTGAAATTCTGGAAAATGGAAAAGATAAAAAAGTTCTCGTATTCAAGAAGAAGAGAAGAAAACAGTATAAGAAAATGCTTGGACATAGACAAAAATACACAAAAATTTTAATTAAAAAAATAAACTACAATTTTAATTAGTGAGGGAGATGAAAAATGGCTCATAAAAAAGGTGTAGGTAGTTCAAAAAATGGAAGAGACAGCCATTCAAAGAGGCTTGGTATTAAAAAGTATGGTGGTGAATTTGTAAAAGCAGGAACGATAATAGTAAGGCAGAGGGGAACTAAAATAAAACCTGGGGAAAATGTGGGAAGAGGCAAAGATGACACACTTTTTGCCCTTGTTGATGGAATTGTAAGTTTCAGAGATAGAAAATCCAGAGGAAAGTTTGTCAACGTAATCCCTCAGGCTTAACTACTTTATCAAAAATTTAAAGGGGCAATTTTGCCCCTTTTTTTATTATCCACAGATGTTTATCGACTACGCAAAAATCCATGTAAAAGCAGGAGATGGCGGTACTGGTTGTGTCGCCTTTAGAAGGGAAAAATATGTTCCCAAAGGTGGACCAAGCGGTGGTGACGGAGGTAAAGGGGGAGATGTATATTTGATTGCCACAAAAAGTTTAAACACCCTGATGGATTTCAAATTTAAGAAGATTTTTAAGGCTCAGAGGGGAAAACATGGTGAAGGTTCAAATAGAACTGGAAAAAGTGGTGAAGATCTCTACATAAAAGTTCCCGTGGGAACAATAGTTAAAGATGCATCCACAGGAGAAATAATTGGAGACCTGATTGAAGATGGTCAGAAAATATTAGTTGCAAAAGGGGGAAAGGGGGGCAGAGGAAATGCAAGATTTGCAACCTCCACTCATCAGACACCAAGGGAATTTGAATATGGAGAAGAAGGAGAAGAAAAAGATTTAATACTTGAATTAAAACTCCTTGCAGATGTTGCACTTGTGGGATATCCAAACGCCGGAAAGTCCACCCTCATATCAAGGATTTCAGCAGCAAAACCCAAAATTGCAGACTATCCCTTTACCACATTAAATCCCCACCTTGGAGTGGTTAAAGTCGATGAGTTTACCTCTTTTGTGGTGGCTGACATTCCAGGATTGATAGAAGGGGCACACATGGGGCATGGACTTGGGGATAAATTTTTAAGACATATTGAAAGGTGTAAAATAATTGCACACTTAGTGGATTTATCCATTGAGGGAAATTCCATCGAAAGGTTTGAAAAAATCGAAGAAGAATTAAAACTATACAGCGAAAAACTTCATAATAAACCACGTATTGTCCTTGGTACAAAAATTGATGCAGTATCTTCCCCAGAAGAGGCTGAAAAATTAAAAAATTATTGTTTAGATAAAAATTTACCATTCCTTGAAATATCCTCTGTAAATGGTACAGGGCTTAAGGAATTTATCTATCTATGTAAAGAAATGCTTGAAGGAAGAAAAGATGTCTAAAGTGGGAATTCTGGGAGGAAGTTTTGATCCAATTCACAATGAACATATTAACTTTGCCAAAAAAATTCAAAAACTTCTAAATCTCGACAAAATTTACTTTTCAATATCTTTGAATCCACCACATAAAACATGTAAAACTCCCTTTTTCCACAGGTACACCATGCTCAACCTCGCAATAAACAGATATGAAAAATTTTTTCCACTTGCCATGGAGTTGGAATCTGAAAATCTAAAGTACACAATAAACCTTTTAAAAGCTTTCTCTGAAAAATATAAAATCCCAAAAGATAACATTTTCTTTTTAGCGGGAGGAGACTCCTTGAAGGAAATAGATACCTGGAGGGAATATGAAAGACTTTTAAAAAACTATAGATTTGTCTTTGTCATAAGAAAAAACATCCCTATAACTAAGGAAACAAAAAAAATAATGAAAAAATTTGACATTATTGACCTGAGAGGGGAAAAAAATATTAAAAAAGAGATTGAAAGATATAGATCAATCCTAATTGACATTAACTTAAAAGATATATCTTCAACTAAAATTAGAAATATGCTAAAATCAAATATTAATGTAAGGGATTATATTCCCTTTGATACTTTTAAATATATTAAAAAGAATGGAGTCTATGGCAGAAAAAATTAAGGAAATAATAGATGAAGTTATAAAAATCATTGAAGATAAAAAGGGCATAGATTTAAAAGTGTTAGATGTATCCCAAATTTCTTCATTTACAGACTACATGATTATATGTTCTGGTGCCAATGAAAAACAAATTCAGGCAATTGCTGATGAAATATTTTTAAAACTTAAAAAAAAATACAACCACCTGCCCGGAGGCATAGAGGGATACAAAAATGCACAGTGGATTCTGATGGACTATTTTGATTTTGTGGTAAATATCTTTTCCTTAGAAGCCAGAGAGACATATGATCTCGATAGCCTGTGGAAAGATGGAAAAACCATTCTTTCTGAAGTTTAATGAATGAAAAAAAAATAATCACATCTGGTGACTTCAAAGAAAAAATAAAAATCCTTAATAAACTAAAAGCAGGTAAAAATAACATAGTTTTCATTGGTGAAAGTGGCACAGGAAAGACTTTTCTAACAAGATACTATCACAAAATCAGCAGCAGAAGAAATTTTCCATTAATTGAGATAAATTTATCAAGTATACCTGAAGAATTGATGGAATCAACACTTTTTGGATATGAAAGAGGGTCCTTTACAGGAGCAATTGAAAATAGAAAAGGAATTCTTGAAAACGCAGATAGGGGAATCGTTGTATTTGAAAATATTGAAGATATCTCAATAATATCACAGGCTAAACTTTTAAAATTTTTGGAAGATATGAAAATTATACCTGTAGGTTCAATCAAAAGCGTTAAGTTGGATCTTATAATCATATCCCACTTTAAGAGAAACCCATACCATTTGATTAGAGAAAAAAAATTAAGAGAAGACCTATTTTTTAGATTAAACGGAATAACAATTCCCCTATCTCCTTTTGACATGTGGATGGATATTGAAGAAAAGAAAAAATTCATAATGGAACTTTTTAAAGCGATCTCAGAGAAAGAAAGGCGGAATTTAAAACTTACACATGGAGTTTTAAATGAAATCTCAAGATTATCTTTTAAAGGGAATATAAGAGAACTTGAAACTTTTCTAAAATCCCTTTTCTACTACATTCCGAAGAGGAAAAAAATAATCAGAGAGATACCAGAAAGTATTTTAAATTTAAAGGAAGAAATTGCTCTAAAAACACTACAGGAAGTGGAAAGGGAATACATAATTAAAATACTTAAATTTACAGGCGGTAATAAATCTAAGGCTTCTAAAATACTTGGCATAAGCAGAAAAGGGTTGATTGAAAAATGTAAAAAATTTGGGATAAAAATTTAAGATGGAAGAAGAAGTCAATTTTAAAAACATAACAATAACATTTCTATTTTCAATTTTTCTTTTTTACAATTACCTTTCAAGTCCATTTAATATGGGTTTAATAGTTGACTTTTCCCTTTTCTTTGAATTTGTCGTAGGACTTCTATGGGGTTTTTGGGGAATTATAGCAATTTTTATAGGATTTTTAATCTACACAACCTTTATTTCATTTTTAACTCCCCTTCAATTTGCCATTTTTGCCACAATACATATTGTTGGAGGAATTGGGGGATGGATAGTTTCCTACTTTTACAGAGTGCACAAAGAAGGAGACAAGTTTAAAATTGTATCAATACTAATCTTTTTAATAACTGCAAGCACAAATGTACTTTTTTATAAATTCCTGTCCTTTCTAAAAATTAAAGGTGAATTTGAAACAATAAATTTAAAATATTACATAAAATACATTACTGGAACTGGCTTTATATTCCTAATAGGTTTTGTGATTCTTCTTTACAAATATCTCCCCATACTTAAAGATTGTGGATTTATTTCAATGAGGTTTTTTGGAAAGTGGAGTGAAAGAAAAATACTTTTTCCAAGAAAAAAAATTGCCCTCTTTTCCCTCTTTCTGTTAGTGATTTTACCATTTGCTCCTTTTAAACTAACATACTCCAATTTAAAATTTTTAAACCAGACAGTTGAAAACACACTTATTTCTTCAGGTACTCAATTAAATCAGATGTTATCATTAAAAATAGATGCCATACTTAAAGATAGATTCTTCCAGATGAAGGCAATTTCTACATCTGTAGAAAACACACTAAACAACCCACAACTGAGAAGCCAGATTTTACTTCAAAACCTGAAAAAGGATAGAGATATATACAATCTTGAATATGTAGACCTAAATCAAAATGATTTTAAAGAAAGACTATTCTTTTTTACAGGTTTGAAAAACGCTAAAGAGATAAAAGGGGATTACTTTTTCTCCCAGATAAAAAATGGAAGTTATGTAATAGGTTTTAAAATAAGGGATGAATATGGAATAAGGGGATTTTTATTTGGGAAATTTTCCGCAAATGAAATAAAAACTCTTTTATATGCTGCAAATTTGAAGATTAACAACTTCGGGAAATTTTTTCTGATTGACAGTGAGGACAAAATATTAAATAGCAAAGAAAAAACACCTGAACTTTTTATAAAATTAAAGGATGGATTTAACAAAATATACAGTCCTTCAAAAGAATTAATATTTCTTTTTAAATACACAATAAAAATGTGTAATTACAGGATTTTCTTACTATTTAACTGCAGTAAATGGTTGGAATACATAAACTTTGCAAAAATGAAATCAAGGACTAAAACCATTTATTCCCTTTATCTCTTTTTAACATTTTTTATATTGCTTTTTACCCTTGAGATGAGTAGAAAGTTTTAATTTTTACCATAGACAACAACCCTATTTTTTCCACTATTCTTTCCTTCATAAAGGGCTTTATCAGCCATATCAATACACTCATTTAGAGAAATACCCTCCTTAAAAGTACACAAACCAAAGGTCATGGTAATTTTAAATTCTTTATCCTTATATTTAAAAACTCTTTCCTCTATTTTTTTTCTTAATTTCTCAAGTACACCAAAAGCATTATCTTCTGATGTATTGGGTAAAAATATTAAAAATTCCTCACCACCCCACCTCGCAACCCTATCCATATTCCTTAAACTGGCGAGAAAAATATCCGCAATCTCCCTCAAAACCATATCCCCAGCGGCATGACCATAAGTATCATTTATATGCTTAAAATCATCGATATCACCTATTGCAATAGAAAATGTAGTTCTCAACCTCTTAAACCTCAACACCTCCTCTTCAAGTTTCTCCATCATATCTCTTCTGTTTGAAAGACCCGTTAAAGGATCTTTCCTGGAAAGGAGTTCAAGATACCTATTCATCTTCTGCTTAACCCTGTATCTATAAAAAAGAAATCCCAGAACCATAAGTGTAAGGATAAACCCCACAATAAACAAATTCTTCATTAACCTTTCAATTTCCTTCTCCTTCTCAACAACTAACAACTCCTGCTTATGTTTTTCCTTTTCAATAAAAGAAAGAAGACTTTCAAATTTTTCAAAAATTTTGGGATTAAATAATCTCTTCAAAAGTTTATTGTATTTTTCAAGATAGTAAGCAGCCTTTTCCTTATCTCCCATCGCAAGGTAAAGTTGCGCCATATCCTTGAAAATAAACCTATCAATATTGTCACCATCAGAAGTTTTCTCAGCAAGTTTTTGATATTTTAAAGACTTCTTAAAATCATGTTTTTTAAAATAAATTTCTCCAAGACCATTATAAATATATGGGAAAAGATCTCCAAAATTGTATTTAAGGGCTATATTAAGTGCCCTTTTATGAAATATTTCAGCATTCTTTATATCCCCCTTTTTTAAATAGAAATATCCTATATTATTTGCATATAGTGCAATCTGGTACCAATTTTTCTGTTTCAAAAAATAATTATAAGCACTAAAGGTTTCTTCAATGGCTTTATTTATATTCCCCATCCTTCTGTAAACAATACCTATATCACCTCTTGTTTCATAATAATCATCTTTCCTCCCCAATTTTTGAAAACAGTAAGAGGATAATTTGTAAAATTCAAGAGATTTTTTATAAAAGTTAAATAGTTCAAACAATGATGCAAGATTATAAAAAATGGAAGCCTTTCTTCTTAACTTTACTTTTTTATCCTTTATAAAGTCAGCATAGTACAGTGCCTTCTTATAATTGTCAAAGGACTTATTATAATCTTCAAGCCTCCTATAACATATTCCAATACTGTTGTAGCAATAAGAAATCCTCTCATAATCTTTTAAAATTAAATAGAGTTTTAAAGATTTTTCATAGTTTACAATTGCTTTTTTATCCTTTACCCTATCAAATTCATCTCCTTTTTTTATGAAAGATTCAGCAGTTTTTAAAATATCACTACTACTAAGAAAGGTATTAGTTTCAGAATTAAATTTTTTACTTAAGAAAAAAATGGAGATAAAAATTAGAAAAATAACTAAAATAACCCATAAAATAATTTTTAACTTCATATTCATATTAATATTACCAAAACTCCCCCACAAAATCTAAACAAATTTCATATTGGAATATTTTTCTATCAAATCTGCAGGGTGGATAACTTCAGGATTTTCATCCCCCATTCTAAAAATTTTATTTCCTTTTTTCAAAAAAACCTTTTCCCTGTTAACTATAACATCAAATTTTTTTAAATCCTCTTCACTTATAAAAGTATCGTTAAAGGATATTTTCCCTCCCCTGTAAAACACAAAGTAATCAGTTATGCTACTTAAAAATTTACTCTTTGCAAGTCCCGTTATCATTTCCCACTTTAAATTAATGTTTTTTTTCTCATCTTTATAATAAATGCCTGCTTCATCAATTTTCATAGAAACCTTTTCACTTGCCTTTAACTTTTCCCTGAATTCAAATTGTCCTATAGTTAAAACCGCAAGAATTAAAAAAACAATGGGAGACAAAATTACGTAAAACGGAAAAGAAGAAACCTGAACACCTTTTACCTTCACATAAAAAAAACCTGCAAGATAAATTAGCGTCACGCCAAAAAGGGAATTGACAAGATTTGTTATAATGTAATCTTTAATGAAGATTTTATGAAGAAATTTATATCCATTAATTGGTTTAAATTCCATATTCTAAAAAATATCTTAAAATTAAAGCTAATTTTAGTATAAAATCTTCTTTAATAAAAGTTAAAGAGGAAAAAAATGGCTAAAATTTACACAAAAAAGGGAGATAGCGGCAAAACTCAACTATTTTCGGGAGAAACTGTAAAAAAAAGTGACATAAGACTTGAGGTATATGGCACAATAGATGAATTGACAAGTTTTCTTTCAATTGCCTCTGCCTTTTCTAAAAGTGAAGAGATAATATCCAAAATAAAAAAAATACAAAAAAAACTCTTTCACCTTTCAACTGATTTTGCGACACTAAAGAGAAAAAAGGAATTTGTAAGTGAAAAAGATATAAAGTACCTTGAAGATGAAATGGACTTAATGAGTGAAAAACTTCCTCCTCAGAAATCTTTTATTATTCCAGGAGGCAGTAAAACATCCTCATTCTTACAAGTTGCAAGAACAATTTGCAGAAGAGCAGAAAGAAAAGCCTCAATATTGTTAGAAGATGATTCCTCTCTTTCAATTCAGATGAAATTTTTAAATAGACTATCCGATTATCTCTTTTTACTTGCAAGATATAATAACTATCTTGAAGGGATAAGGGAAGAAAAAATTGATTTTGAGGAAAAATAAATGAAAGAAATGACTTTAAAAGAATTAAATGAACTCTCTATGATATGGAAAAAGAGCAGAATTTTATTCACCGGTATAGAATTAAACATTTTTGATTTCCTTAAAAAACCAATTTCAAGCATTGAATTATCTCAAAAATTAGACATTTCAAGAAGATACCTCGATAGATTTTTAAATTCCCTCGTGGCAATTGGAGTTTTAAAAAAGGATAAAAATCTTTTCCAAAATACCCCTATGGCAAATAAATATCTCAATAGAAAAAGTGAAAATTATTTAAAAGGTCTAAAACACATCAATAATATGTACCACTACTGGTGTCAACTAACAAGGGTCATTAAAGAGGGGAAACCGGCAACTAAATTTCAAGATATCAGACATCCTGAAAATTGGATTGAAAATTTCATAGAGGGAATGCAACAGTTCAGTTCCGAAAAATCTACAAAAATTGTAGAGTTAATAGATACCTCGAGAATAAAAAACTTTTTAGATTTAGGTGGAGGAAGTGGAGAGTATGCAAGGGCACTGCTTAAAAAAGATAAAAAACTAAAGGGAACAGTTTTTGACATTCCAGAAGCAATTAAAATAGCAAAAAAATATACGGAAAATAGTGAAGTGGCAAACAGGATTAACTTTTTAGAGGGAGATTTTTTTAAAGACCCAATAGGAAATAATTATGACATGGTATTTATTTCAAATATTTTGCATGCCTTCAGCCTTAAAGAATGTGAAATTCTATTTAACAAAGTATACAAATCTCTAAATGAAGGTGGACTCCTTGTAATTCATGAACATTTTATTGACGAATCAAGGACAGAACCTGAATATATGGCACTATTTTCAATAAATATGCTGGTACATACTGAAGATGGAGATACCTATACGGAAAGGGAAATAACAGAAATACTTGAAAAATCAAATTTCAGGAAGTTAAAAGTAGTTGAAACAGGATTTAATTCACATATATTAACTGCACAAAAGGTTTAAATTTTTCTAATTGGAAAATTTACAAAATCTATTGTAACTACAGTAATCACAATGTTTTCCACCTATGGGATATATTGATTTGCATTCTCTAATATGGGTGAGTAAATAGTTTAAAAGAATTTCAAATTCATTTAGATTAAATTTCCCATCAAATTGAAATGATTTTTTAAAATCTTCATCACTTCTTCCCATCATGTAGTAAACCGCCTCAATGGGTAAATTCTCCGGGTTTAAACCTCCTTCTCCAAACAGAAAAATGTAAAAGGGCAATTGAATTGTCCCAACAAATTTTCTTAAATCCATGAAAAATTTATAATCACTATCCTCATTGTTCACAAATTTACTTAAATCCTCATCACTTAACGATTCTAACAACTTAGATAACTTTTTTTTTATAAAGGAACCTATTTTATATCCCGTTTTATAGTCAACAATCCTCATTTTTTCACTTCCATTTTTATCCACAATTAAATCCACCCTATCAAGTATTCCCTCAAGAGTAAAACCATGAAAATTAACATTTATTTTCTTTTCAAGATGACATATTTTAAAATCCCCTTCCCTTTTAAAATAATTAAACACATGATTTAACCTATATATGGAAATTAACTTAAACATTTCTCTCTTTGTGGTGGACAAATCCCTGAAGTGATAACTTAAATTTTTAATTTCATCGCTCATTTTGATTTTCTTAAATCTATTTGAATCAAAAAACTCCTTCAATTCATCAATAACCATCTTTCTTATTTCTTCAATCTCCTTTTTCCTTACCCACCTATCTTTATAACTATAAAAGCACCTCTCAAGAATGTAGTGAATCAAACTCCCCACCCTATTTGCAAGTGGAGATTCAAATATTTCCTTTCTCTCTCCTATTTTTTTCACATATTTTAAATAAAAGGCATAGGGACAGGTTAAATAAAGATTTAATCCTGAAGAAGAAATTTTTCTTATTTCACCTTTCCATACATCCACATCCTTTTCAATACTTTTCGTAGAGTTTAGCCGGGGATTAAATGGAATTTCTACTCTTTTAATTAAATCCTCTTCCTTTTTACCATTAAGGTATTCAAGTTCAAAAATTAACTGCTCAATAAATCTACTCCTCTCCTTTTTTTCATCAAGGGTTTCCCCTTTCTGGTAAAAAAGATATACATTTTTAGAGGAATCTACCAATCTAAAAAAATTATATCTTATGAGTTTTTCTCTATCTTCACGGGAAGAAAGTTCCAATTCCTTTTTAATTGATTCAGGCATTAGAGGATCTACCTTTTCAGCAGAAGGCAAAATACCTTCATTTACATCAAGTACAATTAAATTCTCGAATGAAAGTCCCCTTGCTTCAAGCATCCCCATTATCTGAATTCCTCTTAAGGGATTTCCCTCAAATGGTATTACACTTCCTTCCATAAAATAGTGAAAGAGTCTGGATAAAAATTTAAAATTAATCTCAATACCATCCAAAAATTTGCTATCCTCAACTTTCCCCAGCCCCTTTAACAAAACTTCAAACAAATACCTATCCATATTAAGGTTATGTAATTCATCCTCATATACACTTTTCTCAACCATTTTAAATAGCAATTCAAAATTTTTCCTGACATTTTTAAGTGTTAAAGGTTCTTTAATAAAGGGAAGAATTAATTTATCATGGATCAATTTAATTTCCTCGCCAAATTTCTTACCCGAATATTTCTCAAAATCGATAAAAACAATATTTTCATCATAGATGAAATTTATAATATCTCTAACAATCTCCACATCAACAATTCCAAGTCTGCTAAAACCCTCAGAATTAAGTAATTTGATGAAATTTTTACTGCTTACCCTCCCTTTTTCTTCAATTTCACATAGAATTTCAAACAATACATCCAAAAATATACCCATGGGGGTAAGTGAGACCTTATACCCAAGTGTGACATTTACAGGTAAATCGTCTTTTATGGGTAAAACATTTTGTATTGTCATTAAAAGGGGAAAAAGTGATGAGGGATCAGGAACTATAATACCTATCTTACGGGGATTTGAAATTTCCTTACCACCATTTTTAGAAATAATTTTTTTAAGTAAATCAATAAGAGAAACTATCTGGGAATGTGTACTGAAGGATTCATAAAAGTATATGTTTCTTCCATGTTTTTCCCCACCACCAATCTTTTGAGGTTTTTCATTCCAGAACCTACCACTTAACCACTCATCATAAATTTCATAATTTTTAAAATTGAGTTTCTCTTTTTCTTCTAAATTTATCTGAAAGAAAATCTCGGTGTTAAACTTTTTACCAATTTCATCAAATATTTTCTTCTCCAATTTAGAAAGATATGAAAAGCCACATATATAAAAGGTTTTATCTCTATTATCACTAAAAAATTTTTCATCCTCGGATATTATTTTATAACATCTCCTGTAGGTATCTCCTCCAAATGTAACATTTTCACTTTCAAGTGCATTTAAATAAATTTCATAAATTTTCTTTAAATTTTCAAGTAAAACTTTTGCCTCATCTAAAACATAACCCTCAACATAAAAAATATCCTTAACTTTGTCTTTTTCATAATTTATATCAATATCCCTTAAGAGTGAGGAAAGTCTGATAGCCCAGGAAAGCGCACTTAAGTCATCCTTAAAAAACTCAAGATCTTCAATACCTCTCAATATTTTTAAAATAAATAAAAATTTCTCAACTTCACTTAAAAATCTAATTCCATTTGAGGAATAATTTAATACCACATCCTCCACAAATTCTCTCATGGAAAAGAAACTTCCCATGGTAATAAGTTCCATGGATAGTGCCCTCTCAAGGTATCTAATGGGTCTTTTATTGGGGAAAATAACCACAAATTTTTCCCCACCACTTTTAATTTTTTCCGCAATAAAATCTATAAAATCCTCCGATACATCAACTGCGTAAAGTTTAACCTTTGACATATTTTACCTTTCTCCCCTCCGGATAGTAAAGTATCCCCTCAATCTTGCCAAGATCACTTAAATAACTTATATATTTTAAAATCTGGGATATGTGTTCCTTATATTCCCTTCCACTTTTATAATCTATAACATATATTTTTTCTTCTTTTTTCAAAATCCTATCAACTCTAAATATAACCCCATTATTTGAGACAAATTCCTTTTCATTATAAGCCCACTTAAAACCTTTGAAGAAAAACTCAAGATCCCTTAGAGTATAAAAAATTAATTTTTCCAGTTTTTCTTTCATCTCTTCATCAATTTGAAAAAGGGAGGATGTCTTTAAAATGGCATCTTTCACATACCAATTAATATCTCTTTCCGAAATATCATTTATAAAACTCATTGCTGAATGAAAAATATTTCCAAATTCACTCTCTTCAATTAGATAACCCCTGCCCCTTTCAAGTTTTAACATCTTTCTTAAATTTAATGAAGAAGAAGGAAGAGAAATATCCAATCCTTTATTTTCCTCAATATTTCCTCCTCTATTTTCCTCAGTATTTCTTCTTTTTAACTTTTTACCAAATTCATGGGAAAAAATATTTTTCCCTTTTTCTATCTTTCCATTCATCAATAAATAAAGTAAGCCACTGGAATTAAACCTTCTATTATCTAAACTCCCATCTTTACTTACTTTAAAACTTCCCCTGATGTAAAGTTCCTCTTCTGGTCTTGTATTTGCAACATACATCAAATTTATATTCTCAATCCAGCTCTTTTCAAGCATCTTTTTATATTTTTTTTCAACACCTTTATTTAACTTCACAAGAGTACTATTTAACTTCACCAAAACATCTGGAAAATTTTCATATTCACCTACCCCAAAATCTTTAGAGGTAATTTTATAAAAGGATGTGAGACTTTTCTTTAATGGCCAATCATAAATTGGAATTATAACAACTTTTGACTGAAGTCCCTTTGCCTTGTGAATTGTCATAATCCTCATTCCACTGTTATTCTCTGGAAGGGAAAAGGAAATATCCCTATTTTTATAAAAATTTTCAACTATTTCAAAAAGACTTTTTCCTTTTAAAGTTCCATCAAGGACAATTTCAAGAAAATTTAAAAGGTAAAATCCATCCTTTTTAACTCCGTTAAATTTACTCGATAACATAACAAAAAATTCATATGGGGAAAGAACTTTTGAAAGTCTTACAATTTCATCTAAATTTTCATCTTCCCTTAAAAAACCATTTTCCACTAATCCCTTAATGTAGAACTCATCTCCATTTAAACAATATGAGGCAAGGGAAAGTAAATTTTTTATATATAGACTTGAAAATATCTTTAAACTTTCTTCAGTTATAACCCCAAAGGATTTTTCTCTTTCTTTCTGATATTCAAATATCCAGGAAATTATATCATTGAGATTGTCAATACTTCTTCCAAGAACCATAACATCTTCTGGAGAATATCTTTCAAGAACATCATCAAGTATTTTAAAAAACTCATTTTTAAGAAAGTCATCCCTGTCAGATTCCCCATCCCCATATTTAAGTAATTTAACGGAGACAAACCCTCCATCGCCCTTCTGGCACTCCTGTTTTACATCATCTGAAGAATAAACTTCATCTAATTCTCCCTTAAAATCATTCACAAAATCATTTTTAAATTTTTCATTTACAATATCCTTCACAACATCCTTACTTAAATTCCCAAAAATAAAGTTGTTAAACTCAACTATATTCTTAAGGGATCTGAAATTCTCTTTCAGCAATTTACTTTCAAACTTGTTCACTCCTATGTCTTCTTTGAAATTATTTATTTCATCAAACAACTCATAATTTCCCCCCCTCCAGCCATAGATTGCCTGTTT
>JAMOQF010000085.1 GCA_027064125.1 Acidobacteriota bacterium | reverse complement strand
TTAAAGAGAGTATTTCCTCCTCCCTCTTCTTTGCCCCTTCAGGTAGATAGTCTGCATACACTGTGAAAAAACTCCTCAGGGAGTTTTTTATGTGCTGGTTAAATGCCTCTTTTGCCTCTTCAATTCCTTCTCCAACCGGTATCCCTGAAAAATCAAACTTCAGGATGAAGTATGAATTTTTAAGTGGTGTAGGATTTTTGCCGATGTAGGTATCTGAAAAGAGTTTCTCAAACTCATCCTTTGCAAGGATGTCATAGTAGTATTCAAGCATTGAGAGAAATAGTGATTTGCCAAACTTTCTGGGTCTTAAAAAGAATAGATATTGACTACCGAGTTCCTCTATTTTTTCTATGAATTTTGTCTTATCAATGAAGTAGTAATTTTGAATTTTTAGTTTCTTAAAATTTCCAATTCCATAGGGTATCTTTTTCATATTTTAAATTATAACAGAAATTTTTGGGTTATAAGAGGAATTTTTTTATGGTGTTTAACAAACAAGTAAATTGAGGGGAAAATAAAATAGTGTCATCCAATGTAAAAAAAATAGTGCCAGACAAAAAAATTTTTCTCTTTTTTTCTATAAACCAATGGTGGGGATTGTGGAGAGGTGAACTCGATTATTTTACGATTATTTCAGCCTGACACATTTTTTTCATTCAGATCTTACCTGACACCTTTTCCCAATTTTGTGATAGGTATTTTTAACATTTCCTTTTGTTGAGATTTTTTATGAAAATTATGTAGTAAAAGGGTAAAAAGTTTTCTGCTAAATTGGACAAATCTGCTTACAAATACTTTATAATATTGTAAAAGGTATCCCTGAGTGCTGGTTTGAAGCCATTTTTTCTTATCGTTCTTGCGATATTTTCTATTGTGGATGTTATTCTAAAGCCTGCCTCCTTCATTACATTTTCTTCAAAAAGAAGTGAGCCAAAGTCATTTGCCCCAAAAAATAGTGCAAGTTCCCCTATTTCCATCCCCTGGGATGCCCAGGACGCCTGTATATTTTCGAAGTTGTCAAGGTATATCCTTGCAAAGGAAAGAAGTCTCAGGTAGTTGTATGGAGATGATCTCTTTCCAATTTTTTCACCCAACTTGTTATTTTTTTCTTTAAAATCCCACATTATAAATGCGGTAAATCCATGGGTTTTATCCTGAAGTTTTCTTATTGCCTCAAGATGCTCCACAATATCTTCTATTTCTTCTATGTGTCCAAACATCATTGTGGCACTTGTCTTTAATCCCTTTTTGTGGGCTATTTCCATTATCTCAAGCCATCTATCTGAATTTATTTTTTTAGGGCTTATTTTTTTTCTAACTTTATCACTTAAAATTTCAGCCCCACCTCCAGGCATGCTCTTCATACCCCTTTTAATGAGGTCATCAAATACTTCTTCAACATTTTTCCCGGATATCCTTGAAAGCAAATCAATTTCTGGGGGAGAGAAGATGTGAATGTGAACCCCTAAATTACTTATTTTTTCCATCATTTCAAGGTAGTAATTGTAGGGAAGTTTTTCATTTAATCCCCCCTGAATAAGTGCAGTTGTTATTCCCCTTTCTCTTGCCTCCTTTATTTTTTTTACAATTTCTTCAATTTCCATTGTGTAAGCATCTTCATCTCCTTCTTCCCTGTAAAAGGCACAGAAAAGACATTTTGAATTACATATATTTGTGTAGTTTATATTTGTATCTGCTATAAAGGTTACCACCCCATCCGGGTGGAGACTTTTTCTTATTTCATTTGCCTTTTTACCCAGTGAAATAAAGTCTTCATTTTTTAATAATGAAATACCTTCTTTTAAGGATATCCTATTCATATACTTTTACTCTCCTGTATAGTCCATCTCTTTCCACAGGGATAAATCCTGCACTTTTTATTAGTTGTATGAGTTTTTCCTCTGTTAAGAAATAGGGGCTTTTGGCACCTGCAGAGTGGGTTATCCTCTCATAACCAATTGTTCCATCCAGATCGTCACCTCCAAAGTGGAGTGCTATCTGGGAAAGTTCTGGAGTGAGCATGACCCAGTAGGGTTTTATGTGGGGAATGTTTTCCAGAATAATTCTTGAGATGGCAATAATTTTTAAAATTCTATAACTTCCAGCCTTTTCCACCTTTCCTTCAAAGGGTGTGTTTTCTGGATGAAATGGCAGTGGAATAAATGATAAGAAGCCACCTGTTTTTTCCTGAAGATCCCTCAATTTTATTAAATGTGAGATCAATTCTTCTGTTGTTTCACCTATTCCAAAAAGCATTGTGCAGTTTGATGGAATCCCAAGTCTGTGGGCAGTTTCATGAATTTTTAGGTATCTTTCACCATTTATTTTTCTGGGATAATATCTTTTCCTTAATCTCTGGGAAAAGATTTCGGCTCCTCCTCCCGGCATCGCTCCCAATCCCACTTTCTTTAATTTTATTAGTACTTCTTCAACTGAGAGTCCAGAAATTTTTGAAAAGTGGTCTATTTCAGTTGCAGTAAACCCCTTGATGTGGATGTGGGGAAATTTCTCCTTAATTTTTCTTACAAGATCTATATAGTATGAAAAGGGAAGTGATGGATGAAGCCCTCCAACTATGTGTACTTCCTTTAATCTTTTGCTATCCCTTTCCAGGTCATGTATTATCTCTTCAATTTGAAGTGTATATGCTCCATCTTCATCAAATCTCTTACTGTAGGCACAAAATGTGCAACCTGTTATACAGATATTTGTGTAGTTTATGTGTTTGTTGTTTACAAAATATACTTCGTTCCCATGCTTTCTAAGTTTTATT
>JAMOQF010000084.1 GCA_027064125.1 Acidobacteriota bacterium | reverse complement strand
ATGTTTTTAAATTCTTCTGAAATTTTATAGGAAAAATTATTTTTTGGATTAATAATGAAAATTCCAAAATCTCCACCGGCAATTATTTTGTCTTTGTAAGTGGAAATACTATTTAAAAAGTTTAGTTCCCCTTCAAAAATTCTCTTTAAGAGGTTTAGGTTTCTATCAAATATTAAGATTCCATCTCTGAAGGTTAGCATCACTATTTTTTCCCCTGCAAAGATTATTTTTTTGATGTATGATGAGATGAGTAAATTGTTGTTAAACACCACATTTTTAATAAAGATATTTTCCTCTGAGGTTTCTATTTCATATATTTTGTTGTCTGAAATCAGGTAATTTCCTTTTATTTTTACGCTTGAAAAGGGTAGGGGAAATAGTTTTATTTTAAATCTTTTGTTCAAAATATCGGTTTTTTTGACCCTTATAAAACCTTCAAGAGATGAATAGAAGAAAAGAAATCTCTCATTTGAAAAAATATCAACTATTACCCTGTTAAAGAAAAGGTCTCTTATATATTTCAATTTTTTACTGAATAGAAGTACCCTTTTCCCGGTTAAAATAAGTAGATAATTATCTGTGGTGAATATATTTTTTATTCCTTCATCTATTTTAATCCTTTTTCTAAAGCCTATCCTTTTGTTTATTAAAAAGAGGTATTTTTCTCCATATATGTAAAAATTATCCCCTTCTATTTCAAATCCCTTGAGATTTTTTTTAAGATCAAACTCCTGGTAAAAATTTCCCCTCTCATATTTTATCAATTTCCCTTTTTGTGTTAAGAGGTAAATTATTTGATTTTTTTTAATCATATCAATAAAGAAAAGTTTTTTTGCCGGATGGAATTTTTTTAATTTCTTTTTTTCAAGTAGATATAAAACTCCATTTGAAAGAATGAGAAATGAATTGTTTGAAAGAGATAAGATTTTTTTTGATGGGGGAAGTGGAAATTTTTCCATCAAGCAAAGATTGCCATTTTTTACTTTTAATATTCCACAATTGGAGGAAAGGAGAAGGTTGTTTTCCTGAGGGGTTATGTCTTCAATTTTATTTAAAATGGGTAAAAATGCTTTTTTATAAAAGATGTGTATTCTTTCCAATTGAAAGGGAATTTTTTTACTTTTTATTTTTTGTAGTTTACCCTTTTTAAAAGGAATTAGAAGGGAAATGGAGAGAACTAAAAGCAGTGTTAGTGTGAAGAAAATTTTTGATTTTCCTATTTTTTTCATTTTAGGTTTGATCTTTTAAGAAATCAGTAAGTGTCTTTAGATAAGTATTGAATGTGTATTCATCAAACAGTATAAACCTCACCTCTTTAATCCCATGGTTGGTTTTTATGAAATTTATTACACTTTTTAAGGCAATTTTGGATGCATCTTTCACAGGATATCCATAGACTCCAGTACTTATTGAAGGGAAGGCTATGGTTTTTGCACCTTTTTCAAGGGCAAGTTTTAAACTTTCCAGATAACAACTTTCAAGTAACTTTTCTTCTCCACTATTTCCATCTTTGTAAATTGGTCCAGGGGTGTGAAAAACCCACTTTGCATATAAATTTCCTGCAGTTGTTGCAACCACTTTTCCTGTGGGAAGGTGACCAATTTTTGTGATTATTCTTCTGCATTCTTCCATAATCTTTGGCCCACCGGCTCTGTGTATTGCCCCATCAACACCTCCACCACCTCTTAATCCCGTATTTGCTGCATTTACAATGACATCTACTTTTTCCTTCGTAATATCTCCTTTTTTTAGAATTAGTTTTGTATTTTTTATATGTATTTCCTTGAAGTAGTTGTTGTTCATTTTAACTTCTCCTTTTTAGAAAATAATCCTTTATTTTTTCAGTAATCAGGGATATGGAGTAGGGAGGAGTTATTATTTCAAAATTGTCAAATTGGCTTTTGACTTTTTCAGTTATTTCTTTTTCTTCCTGAATGTGATTTAAAATAACAAAGATTTTTTCAGCCCCCAGTTCCCTTTTTATTAACTTAAATAAGACCGTTTTATATTCAAATTCTTCTAAATTTAGAATGGCCACATCTATTTTAACCGTTTTAGTTGAAAGTTCTTTTATTTCATCAGTTTTACCTTCTACAACGGTTACGTAAAATCCGAAGTTTTCAAGTGCCCTTTTGATTTTGAAATTTGTTGGAACGTTTCCAATCAATAAAACATTTTTGTCTTCAAAAATATAATTGTAGTTTTTTTCTTCAATTGAAATTTCTCTGTTTTTCTTGTTGTAAAGAGATATGGTTGTCGTGGGTAGTGGAAGCAGGATATTTACCTTTGTACCCACCCCCTCCTTACTGTCTATATATATATAACCATCTTGATTCTTTATTATGCCATAGGCAATGGAGAGCCCGAATCCTCTGTGCTCTTTAAAATCTTTTGTGGTGAAAAAGGGATCAAACACTTTATCCTTAATCTCAGGAGGAAACCCTTCTCCATCGTCAATTATTACTATTTCTACATATTTACCTGCTTCAAGGATGTGATCTTTCATGTTCTCTGCGTAATTTTTTGTGATTATCTTTGTCTCAACAAAAATCTTCCCCCTATCTTTTATTGCTTCAATGCTGTTTGTAAGGATATTTTGTATACACTGTAGTAGTTGCCTTTTGTCTCCTTCTATAAATATATTCCTCTTTTCATAGTTGGTTAAAATTTCTATATTTTTATTTCCAATTTTGGGATAGATATTTTCTATTGCCTCATCTAAAAGTTCATGTATGTCAATTAGTTCTATGAGATATTTTTCCTTACCCGAGAATCCGAGAATTTGTTTTACCATCTCTGAAATTTTGTTTAAATTTTCTTCAATTGTGTTTATCTCCTTTTCAAATGGTTCATTTTTTAATGCCTTCCCCTTTAGAATTGATAGGGCTCCTGCTATTATCTGTAAAAGGTTATTGAGATTGTGTGCTATCCCTCCTGCAAAGACTCCCAGGGCATCCAGCCTCTGCATTTTGCTGAGTCTTTTCTGAAGATTCTTTTGTTTTGTTATTTCAAGGGCATTTACAAGAACTAAATCCTTTCCCTGATAGTTGATTGTAACTGAATGAAGAATTATGTTTTTAATTTTTCCCTTTTTGGTAAAAATTCTAATTTCATATTCAGCGTGATCTTTAAATCCCTTTTTCCTTTTTTCTATTACTTCTGCAACTTTTCCATAGTCGGCGGGTAAAATATAGTCTTTAATGTTTCCTATTTTTTCTTCTGGAGATAGATCGAGAATTTCCCGTACCTTACTATTTGCAAATAGAATATTACCTTCAAAATCTACAAGGAAAACGGGAATTAATGTTGCTTCCACCAATAATCGGTATCTTTCCTCCGTTTCTTTTAATTCCCTTGTCCTTCTTTCAACTTCTTTTTTGAGAATTTTTTCCCTTTTTTTGCTCGAATTGTATTTGTAAAATCCAAGACTAAAGGCTATCAGTATGATTAAAGAGCCCATAAATAGTTGAAACCAGAATGTTTGAAAGATAGGTGGTGTTATTGTTAAGTTTATTGAGAATCTTTCCCTTGAGGGGACTCCCCTTGAATTTACAGCATAGACTATTAATTTATAGTTTCCCGGTTTTAAGTACTGGAAATATAGAGAATTTTCCCTTGCGGGTTTAAAATTTTTGTCCATGTTCTGAATCATGTAAAAGAATTTGTTTCCCCTTTCGTTGTAAAAACTCATACATCTTAAATTAAGGGTGAGATTTGATTTGTAACTCATTTTTATTTCTTTTGGGATGTTCTTTAAAAATTTTCCGTCTATTGCAATTGAACTTATGAGAAATTTTGGATGGATTTTTTCAGTTTTGCTTTTGCTTTGACTCTCTTTGTAAATTATTATTCCCTTTGATGTGCCAAATAATATGTAGCCATCCCTGATTTTGCAAAAACTTCTTTTCCCGGGAATTTCAGAGTAGGGGATGTTCATAAGTTCGTTAAAATCCATAATTTTTTTATTTTTTAAATCGTAATATGATATACCCCTGCTTGTTCCGATCCAGACTTTGTCTCCATCTTTTAGGATACTCCAGACATTCAGGTTGTTTAATTTATTTTTTGAAGGGAGGGCCTCAAGGGTTAATCTCCTGGAGAGTTCAAAAATTCCAAGTCCAAGTGCTCCAATGTAAAATTTGTCATCGCTTCTATATATTAGAGAAATATTGATGTTTTTTAAAAACAGAAGTTTGACATTTTTAGCAATTTTATCCAGAAATTCAAAGTAATAAACCCCATTATAGGTCCCAAGCAGGAAACCATTTTTCTTATCATCAAATTTTACTATATCAAGTACTTCCCTCATGTTTATCTCTTCAGGTAGTTTTAGCCTCATTACATCTTTACCTTTAATAAGTATTACCCCGCTATTTCCCGCAAGAAGATAATTCTCACTTGAGAATTTGTATCCTCTATAGAATATATAACCCCTTAAATCGATTTTTTGACCTTTATAATAGTAGTAGGCCGTTTTTGTTTTTTGACCGTCAAAATAGTATACTCCGTCATCTGTAAGAATTAAATATCTGCCCTCTTTCAATTTTAAAATATCCAGAATTGCATTTTTTGAAAGGTAAACCTTTGAGAAAGAAAAATCATTGAGATTTAAAATTTGAAAACCCCTTTCGGTCCCCACAAAAACTTTGTTGCCTTTATATTTTTTAATGATCCAGATAAATTCATTTTGCAATCCTGCTTCTTTATCAATGTATAACAGGTTTTCAGGTATCTTTTTTATTACTCCACCATCTTCGCCTATCCATATGTTACCTTCATAGTCACACAGAATTTTATTTAAGACCCCCTCTGTGGATTTTTTCTTTAAAAGTGTTTTTCTTACCAGTTTGTTGTTTTTGACATAAAAGAGTTTGTTAGATGTTATTATCCAGATTCCGCCATTTTTGCCAAAGGTAAAATCTGTGAAATAGTCGTTGGGGTCATTTAACTTAATCACATAGGTCTTATCCAAATTTTCCTTTATTATGTGAAAATTTTCGGTGGTTAAAATATACCAGGTTAAACTTTTGGGTTTTCGATAAATTTTTTGAATGGCATTGTTATTTTTAAGTTTAAACCCGGAGATTTTAATTTCCTCAATTCTACCATTTTTAATACTATATATTTTTTCACCATCTGTGAAAAAGAAATTTCCATTGTAATCTAAGAATAAAGAATAATAACTGAAGGTAAAATGTGGATTCTTAATTTTATAAATGATTTCTCTGTGGGGCTCGGGGTAGTATTCAAGAATTTTATTTGAACTACACATAAAAAATCTGTTTTTTGTTTTGTCAAAAATTATCTGGGTTATTTTTGCTGAATGGTCTAATTTCTTAAAAAATACCTTCCTGAATTTTTCCCCATTGAAAAAGAAGACTCCTCCTTGAGTTCCCACCCATATCTGTCCCTTATTGTCTTCACATATTGAAAATACAGTTGCGTTTAAAAGCCCGGAGGATACAAAAAAATTTTTAAATTTTACACCATCATAGAGGGAGATCCCCCCATAGGTTCCAAACCACATTCTGCCCTTGGAGTCCTGAAAAATTGCTGTTACCTGGGTCTGGCAGAGCCCATCTGCAACAGTATATTCCCTGAATATATAAGATATTGGAAGAGAAAAGGAGATGAAGAGTATAAAAACCACAAAGGATAAAATGGATCTTTTAAATGACATTTTCATATGTAAAATTTATCATAAAATTTATAGTATTTCCACTATTTCTGAATTCTCAAGAGTATTTAATTCAAGTTCCTCGAGTTGAATTTTTCCTTCAATATCTTTTATCATATCTATCCTGGCTTTTGTTTCGGGGTGTTTTGAAATAAGAAAGGAACAGCAGTCATCATATGGAAGTATGGAAATTTCATAAAGACCAAATTTTCTGGACTTTTCCACGATCTCAATTTTGTTTAATCCCATGAGAGGGGAAAATATCGGGTATTTTGAGGATTCGTAAATTGTCATTAAGTTTTCAATTGTTTGGGATGCCACCTGTCCCAGTGAGTCCCCTGTAATGATACCCTTTGCACCAATTTTTTCACAAATCTCGGATGCGATTCTAAACATGGATCTTCTGTAAAGTATCATCCTATATTTTGATGGGCATAAACCTATTATTTCCTTCTGCAATTTCCCGAAGGGGACCATGTACAAAGTTGTAGGTGGTGAATTTTCATTTATTTTTTTTACGAGTTCTATGATTTTATTTTTAACCGAGCAACTATCTGCTGTTTCATTGTGAAAATGCACATAGATTATTTTTCCTCCCCTTATTGCCATTAGTTTTGAGGCTACCGGGCTGTCTATTCCTCCAGAGAGCAGAGATACCAGTTTGCCGGAGGTCCCTATGGGAAGACCGTAAAGTCCATATTCTTTCTTGAAAAAGATGTGAAATTCCCTTTCATAGATTATGACGTTTATCTCTAAATCAGGATTTTCAAGGTCAACTTTATATCCTGAAGATGAGATTATACTGCCCAATTTAATGTTAAAATCTTGAGAAGTCATGGGAAACTTTTTGTCAACCCTTTTGCATCTTACCGCAAATGTTTTAAATTGTATTTCTTTTACATGGTTTGAAATTATTTCAAAAATATCCCTTTCGCAGTTTTTTCTTTCAATTATTGTGGGGAAGTAAAAGGTAGATATCCCGGGTATATCTGAAAGAATTTGCTTTATTTTTCCAATATCTTCTGACTTAAGTTCCAGAAGTTTTATTTTCCCAAAATCACTGCATAGCCTAAATTTAACATTGTTTTTTCTTAGTGCATATTCAATATTCTCCCTTAATTTTTTTTCAAAAAATTTTCTGTTTTTACCCTTAAGTTTTATTTCTGAATAATTTACCACGCATTGATGTTTTTCCATGTTTTATCCTTTATAAAAAAGTGTAGGTGTGATTTTATCAAAAAAAATTTTAAAAAAAGTAAAAATAAATTGTAAAATATCTGCTCTGGGAATAGTCAAAGTTTAAGGAGGGATTTATGGAATATAAGGAAAAAGTTATTACTATTTTGAAAGAAGCAGGAAAACCTTTGAAGGTAGAGGAAATAATTCAAAGGGGTGTTGAAAAAAAAATAATGAGGGAAGATGAAAATTTGAAAGAATTAATTGATTCAATGATTTTAAATGACATTAAGACTAAGGGTATAAGATCTATTTTTTCGAGGGTGGGACCTGGTACCTATTTTATAAGAAATTTAAATAGAGAACGTAGAAATCAGCATATTGTTAAAAAAAAGCCCCAGAGAAATTTAAAATCTGATGAGGTAATAAGTGTAAATAGAAGAAATGAAAAAGGTTTTCATCCGGAGGAAAAGAATGTGGTGGCCGGAGAAAATGTGAATAAAAAGGAATACCTAAAGGAGGAAAAAACGTGGGAAAGGGATATAATAGAGGAAAGAGAAACAAAAAAGAGTGATGCACTACATGAGGTTGCTATTGAAGGTGACACTAAGAAGTTAATAGAAAAGATGGGGAAATACATGGGGTTTGAGGTAATTTTCAGGGAAGGTGATACCATTTTGTGGGAAAAAGGGGGGAATCCTGAGATTGCCTTTATAGTTAATCCTGAATTTTCAAGTGCTTTAATGGGGAAAATAGTAGATTTAAGAAGTTATAACTATAGAAAAATTATTCTTGTTTTAAAAGAGGGAGAACTTGAAAGTTCCGAAGGGCTCTTTCCCAATGAGGATATCAAGACCTGGTGTGAGATCTGGTCGGAAAATTTGATAAGGGAAATGGGTATCCATTGTGAGAAATTTATGAATCTATATGGAAAGTTGACGGATTTTAGAGATATCGGAAAAAAAGGAGTTTATTTTTTTAAATAATTTTAATTTTTTAGTATAATTAAACTTAGTCCATTCAGGGAGTTAAAATGTCCTTAAAAGAATTAATAGTTTTGGCAACCCCATCCCCTCTTGTAAAAATATTTGCTGCCCCCTATGTGGCTGGAGATTCCATTGAAAAGGCAATAGATACAGCAAAATCTCTGTGGGAAAAAAAGAAACTTTGTTCTACTATAGATCTTTTGGGAGAGGAGCTTGACAACGATGAAGATGTAAAAGATACCATTGAAACCTATGAGAAATTGATAAAGAAATTGGGGAAACAACCTTATGCTACAATTTCTTTAAAGCCAACTCAACTTGGTTCCCACAGAGGAACAAAGCATTGTGAGGAAAACATTGAAAAGTTAGTTGTCCTTGCTGGTGAATATGACAATATGATTACCATTGATATGGAGGATCACAACTATACAGATATGACCCTTGAGATATACAGGAATTTGAAAAAGAAATATTCCAATGTGGGTACTGTTTTACAATCAAGGCTTTTTAGGACGAAAGATGATATTTTAAGCCTCAAAGGATTAAACGCCCATATAAGGATTTGTATAGGCATATATAGAGAACCTCCTGAAATTGCCTTGCAGGATAAGACGGAAATGAAAAAGAAGTTACTTGAATATGTTGAACTCCTGTTTAAGGAAGGACATTATCCAGCAATTGGAACTCATGAAGAGTGGGTAATAAAGGAGTCCATAAATATTGCCGAGAGGTTAAATATCCCCAAAAATGGATATGAAATACAGATGTTAATGGGTGTTCCCAGAGATAGATTGCAACAGGAACTTGTCTCAAATGGGATAACTGTGAGACTTTATGTGCCCTTTGCCACCAGGTGGAAATATGCAATAGGATATTGTAAAAGGAGATTGATAGCAAATCCCATGATGGGGGTATATGTTTTAAAAAATCTCGTTAAGAGGCATTGATGAAGGTAAAGTATGAGAAAATTTTATTGAAGTTAAGTGGTGAGGCACTTTCCGGGGATGGTGAGGTTTTCTCTGAAAAGATAATCGATTTCATGATTGAGGAGATAAAAAAGGTTTTAAGTCTTGGGGTTAAGGTTGGGATTGTGGTTGGGGGTGGAAATATTTTTAGGGGTAGGATGGGAGAAGGTAGAGGATTTGACCGTGTTGTGGGGGATTATGTGGGTATGCTTTCAACGGTCATAAATTCTTTAATACTTTCGGAAAAATTCAGAATAGCAGGTGTGGACAGTGTTGTATTTAGTGGAATAGAATCCCCACTTGTTTATTATCCTGTGGATGTAAATAGGGCAAAAATCCTTTTTAATGAAGGCAAAGTGGTTTTTTTTGCAGGTGGTACTTCAAATCCCTTTTTTACTACAGATTCAGCCGCTGCTTTAAGGGCTGTGGAAATGGAGTGTAAACTTTTGATTAAGGCCACGAAGGTGAGTGGACTTTATGATAGGGATCCAGAAAAATACCCGGATGCAAAATTTATTGAAAGGGCAACCTACAATGAGGTTATTGAAAAGGATTTAAATGTGATGGATATTACTGCTTTTTCCATGTGTAAGGAATATGGAATAAAAATAGTAATAACAAATTTTTTCAAAAAGGATAACCTGTTAAATATAGTCACTGGGAAAATTAGAGGTTCTATTATTGAGTAAAGGTAAGACTTCTGGAGGTTTTTCATCCATGAAAAAATATAAAATATTGATATTTCTTTTTTTGATTTTCACCACAACAAGTTTATTTGCAAAGGGTGTTTCAATAAAGGCCTATTTTACCAGGGCATTTAAGGATGTCGCCTATCAGAGGAAGATGGTAAACAGGGTAATAAAAAATTTTAAATATCTTGGAAAGTTGCCCCCTGTTGGTAAAAAATGCGTATATATAGTGAGAGTTAAAAGGGATGGAAGTTTACTTGTAAATTCCAGATGGCGTTCTTCAGGTTCTAAAAAATTTGATGAGGCCTGTAAAAAATCCATAATTAGATCTACACCTTTTCCAAAATTGCCTGAAACATTTTTTGCCAGATATCTTGAGGTTCATTTTCACTTTGAGGTGATAAAGTAGTGGAGAAAAGTAATCCTTTGGATGGGCTTAATTCTGCCCAGAGGGAGGCTGTGTTATATTTTGATGGTCCCCTTTTAATAGTTGCAGGTGCAGGAAGTGGTAAAACTCGTGTAATAACCCATAAGATAGCATATATGATATATGAGGGAATTTTTCATCCCCGGGAAATCCTTGCGGTGACTTTTACCAATAAGGCGGCGAGGGAGATGAAGGAGAGGGTGGAAAAACTTGTGGGTGTAGATGTGGGGTATATGCAGATAAGCACCTTTCATTCCTTCTGCCTTAAAATTTTGAGAAGGGAAATTGAACACATTGGAAGGAGTAGAGATTTTGAAATTGTGGATGTGGATTTTCAAAAAAAGATTGTTAAGGAATTACTCAAAGAGCAGAAAATTTCCTCAAGTAAAATATCGCCTGATTACATTTTAAAAGGTATTAGCAGGGCAAAATTGAAGTATAAAACCGTTAAGGAATATCTGGATTCTCTTCCCATCCATTTGAGTGAGGGTGAAGAGTATGTATCTCTTATTTATCCCTTATATGAAGAAAGGCTTTTAAAACTAAATGGACTTGATTTTGACGACTTACTGAACAAAACCAATGAACTTTTTGAAAGATTTCCCAAAATTAGAAGGCGATATTCAGAAAGATTTAGATATATACTTGTGGATGAGTTTCAGGATACAAATCCGCCCCAGTATGAACTTATTAAACACCTGACCACCACCCATAAAAACATCTGCGTTGTGGGAGATGAGGATCAGTCAATTTACAGCTTTAGGGGTGCCATAATTGAGAATATTTTAAATTTTGAAAGAGATTTTCCAAAGACAAAGGTCATAAAACTTGAACAGAATTACCGTTCAACGGAAAATATATTGGGTGTTGCTCAAAATGTGATTAAAAATAACATCCAGCGTAGAGATAAGACGCTTTGGAGTAAATTGGGAAAAGGTGAAAAGGTTAAGTTGATTGTTGGAAATGACAGTGATAGAGAAGTAAAATATGTTATTGATGAGATAGAAAAATTAAGTAAAAAATATCCGGATGAAACAATTGGTATTTTATATCGTATGAATTTTATTTCAAGGAGATATGAAGAAAAACTGAGGTTAAAGGGACTTAAGTTTAAAGTTTATGGTGCCATGAGTTTTTTTAAAAGGAAAGAAGTTAAAGATATGGTTGCCTATTTAAAACTCTGCGTAAATCCCTACAGCGATTTTTCCCTTTTGAGAATTATAAACACACCCCCCAGAAAAATTGGTGAAAAAACAGTGGAAAAGTTGAGAAATGCCGCTTTTAAGATGAATGTATCCATGTTTGAATTGCTTGAAAAAAGTATTGAGGAAAATTTAAAATTGATAAACATAAACCAGCACCTTGAGAAATTTTATAGGATGATGAAGGGATTTATTGAACTTTACAGGCAGAATAAACTTTCTCCCTATGAGTTTGGAAAAACTGTTTTTATTGAAAGTGGATACAGGGATTACCTTGAGAGATATTTTTTTGATTCTTCAGAGGAGAAAATTGGAAATGTGGAGGAATTGCTCCAGATGCTTGCAGGGGAACTTGAAGAGGGAAAGGAAATGGAGGAATTTTTAGATGAAATTTCTCTTTTGTCGAGTGGAGATGAAGTTGAAAAGGACGCAAAGATTTTCCTCATGACAATTCATACTGCAAAGGGCCTTGAGTTTGATAATGTATTTTTGGTTTCAATGGAAGATGGGGTGCTTCCCCATTCAAGAAGTCTTGACTTTGACGGTGGAAATCTTGAGGAAGAAAGAAGACTTTGTTATGTTGCAATGACAAGGGCTAAAAGGAGATTGTATCTTTCATACGCAAAGAGAAAATATAATTATGACACCGAATCATTTATCTATGCTAAAAGATCAAGATTTTTAGATGAAATTTCAGATGGCCTTATTGAAGAAGTTGGGGATGTATTTAATAGGGAATATTTAAATGAAAATGTTGAAGGTGTTGATGCCATAAGGAAATTTTTTTATGGGGAGAGAGATGAGAAAAAAAGTGTTTCTGAAGAAAGTCAGTTAAAAGATGTGGTAAAGTTCCATGGACAGGAGAAAAGAAATCCTCATTTGATATCCTCGGGAGATAGAGTAATGCACCCCAAATTTGGGAGAGGGATTGTGTGGAATGTAAAAGATACCCCTTCCGGTAAAAAAATAACCGTTTTGTTTGAAATGTATGGGAAGAAAATTTTAATGGAAAAGTTTGCAAAATTAAAAAAAGTTTGAGAAGGGACAATGAGATTTAAACTGCTTTTTCCTTTTCTTTTTCTTTTTCTTTTTGTCTTTTCTTCATTCCAGATTGCAAATTCAGTGATTAAGGTAAATTATCCACGGGTTTTTCTTAGTTATGTCCCTGACAATGTAATAGTTAATTTTAGTGAAAAAGTTAATCCCGGAGTGGATAAACTATATTTAACATTTCAAAAAAAGGGAAGGCCTTATATTTTTTTTAGAGAGTATTCCCTTTCAAGGGATGGGAAGAAGGCTATCTTTCATGTGGTTTTAAATAGTTCAGGTTTTTATAAGGTTTCAGTAAGTGTAAATGGAAAAAATTATAACTTTTATAAGAGAATCTACCCTGGAATAATTTCTTTAATTCCTTCTATTTTTGCAATTTTGCTTGCCTTTTTTACAAAACAGGTAATTCTCTCCCTTTTCTTTGGAGTAATTTGTGGTTCCTTTTTTATCTATAACTTTAGTTTAGTCCATGGCTTTTATCGAGCGATAGATACTATTATGATAAATGCCCTTAGTGTTCCAGATCACCTGATGATTATAATTTTTTCCCTCATGCTTGGCGGAATGATAGGTATAATTTCAAAGAGTGGTGGAACTCAGGGAATAGTTGATAAAATTACGAAATACGCAAAGACATCCCGCAGTGCACAGTTCATAGCATGGCTCATGGGGATTTTGATCTTCTTTGATGACTATTCAAATACCCTTATAGTTGGGAATACTTTGAGACCTTATACAGATAAGTTAAGGGTTTCCCGTGAGAAACTTTCCTATATTGTGGATTCCACAGCGGCTCCCGTTACAAGTGTTGCACTAATAACCACATGGGTGGGAACAGAGGTGGGGTTAATAAATGACCTCCATATAAAAAATTTAGATGGCTTTCAGGCTTTTGTTAGGTCTGTCCCCTATGCCTTCTATGCCTTTTTTGCAATTATACTTGTGTTGATCGTTATTTTATTAAATAGGGATTTTGGGCCCATGTATAAGGCTGAATTAAGGGCAAGGAAAGAGGGAAAGGTGGTGAGAGATGGGGCTGTGACACTTGCAGATAACAGTATTTATGAACTTACACCACCTGAGGGTAAACCAAAAAGGTGGATTAATGCTTTTATCCCCATAATGATTACGATAATAACCATACTGGTGGGGCTTTATATAGATGGCTATGGAAATATTCCAAATCCAGATAGGGCACCTTTAAGAGATATCCTTGGAAATGCAAATAGTTTAAAGGTGTTGATGTGGGCATCTTTTAATGGTGTGATAGTGGCGGGCTTACTTGCTCTTTTTCAGAGGATTTTAAGTTTGAGGGAAGTAGTTGATTCCTGGTTTGTAGGGATGAGGTCCATGATGATAGCAGTTATAATATTGACACTCGCATGGTCTCTTACAAATGTATGCTTACAGTTAAAAACTGCTTCATATGTAGCCTACCTCAGTAAAGACTATCTTTCAGCCATGTTTATTCCCGCCCTAACCTTTATTATGGCTGCTTTTATAGGATTTTCAACCGGGACCTCCTGGGGTACAATGGGTATCCTTGTGCCCATTGTGGTTCCAATAGCCTATTCACTTCCCATAAAACAGGGACTTAGCCCATTCCATGCGGATCAAATTCTCTATTCTACAGTTGGGGCAATTCTTTCCGGTTCTGTGTTTGGAGATCACTGTTCTCCAATATCTGATACCACAATAATGTCTTCAATGGCATCCGGTTCTGACCATCTGGACCATGTTCAGACACAACTTCCCTATTCGGTTGTTGCTGCTTTTATAGCCCTTTTTGTGGGATATATACCCATTGGTTATAATTTTTCAGCATTACTATCCCTATTCATTGGTGTTTTACTTTTGTATTCTGTGGTGAAGATTTTTGGGAGGGAATTACCCATCTACACAGAAAAAGTGAATTAAGGGTTAATTTCAGGTAATGTGAACCTAATTTGAGTTTCTTTTCTTACTTGCCTCCTTAAATGTCACCTAAATTTCTTGCCTGACACTTTCTTAATATCATTTTCAGGTATGTCCCCATCCATTTTTTATTAATTTATTTCCAATTTGCCAACCCCAAAAGCCCCTAAAGGTTTATAGGAAAGAAAAGGGATTTTACTTTAGTCGTTGGTTCTTGCCAGAGAATTGTTAACTTACCTGAATTTAATTTCTCTTCTTACTTGCCTTCATCCAATGCCTTCCAAAAGGCTTATAGGAAGGTAAAGGGGGAATCTTACTTATTAGTATCTGCCAAAAGATTTTATCTTTAGCAAGGTTTCGTTTTTTTTCTGTTTCCTCCCCCAAAGCCCCCTAAAGGCTGATAGAG
>JAMOQF010000083.1 GCA_027064125.1 Acidobacteriota bacterium | reverse complement strand
CTTTGCACTTTTAATCTGTGCCCTTGTTATTTCAAGATTCAAAATTGCTTCATCTATCGCCTTCTTTGTATTTTTGGCATCCTCTTCAGCAGACATCAACTGGTATTTTGCTGCCTCAAAATCGGCTTCTGTTTGAACAGGATCTATCTTAAGCAAAATATCTCCCTTTTTAACCCTATCACCTTCTTTAACATATAATTCCCTTATTACCCCAGCTATCTCTGACTGAAGGTCAACATACTCCTTGGGTTTTATCTCACCTGAAGCAGAAACTATGGAAACAAGTTTATTCACCCTCTTCACCTTTTCCACAGTAACTGGAATACCTTTATCAGAACCTGCAATGGCAAATATGAGCAAGGTTACAATCACCACAACTCCAAAAACAATCAATGTTATTTTAAGTGGACTTTTCATATCTTTTCTCCCAAATATCTTGAAATATCTATTACGAATAATTGAGACTAAAGGTTTCAAATTATAAAATCCGGAAAGAATTACTTACCTATACAGAAACTTGAAAAGATTGTATTTAAGATATCTTCCGTAGAAATTTCTCCAAAAATTTCTGAAAGGCTTTCAGTGGCTTTTCTCAAGTGATAACTTATATACTCTTCTGGAACCTCTTTCATAACATCAAAAAGGGCATCTTCAAGAAAATTGATTGCATTTAAGATACATTCCTGTTGTCTTTTTGATGTCACAAAGATGGTTTCTCTGTGTATGTCAATTTCTTCACCTACAATTTTTTCATAAATCTTATTTTTAAGTCCCTCCATGCCAATATTAAATTTGGCAGAAACTCCCACAAAATCAAACTTAAATCTGTCTAAAAATGAAATAACATCAATCCTATCCGGCAAATCTATTTTATTCAAAACAAGCAACAACTTTTTATTTCTTAACCCCTTTAAAAGGTCAAAATCCTCCTGAGATAACTTTTGAGATACATCCATCACCAGCAAAATCAGATCTGCCTCATCGATTTTTTTAAGACTCCTCTTAACCCCCTGCGACTCAACCACATCCCCTGAATCCCTTATTCCAGCAGTGTCAATAAGATTTACTGGAATTCCATAAATATTCAAAACTTCGGTTATGTAATCCCTTGTTGTCCCTGGATGTTCAGAAACTATGGCTCTATCATCTCTTATCAAGGCATTAAATAGACTTGATTTTCCAGCATTTGGTTTTCCCACAATACAGACAACCATACCCTCTTTTATAAGGGAATCCCTCTTAAAATTTCTTGAAATCTCTCTTAAACGATTGAGAACTCTTTTAATCCCATTTAAAATTGCATCCCTTCCAGAAGTTTTAATCCCATCTTCAGAAAATTCAACTTCTGTCTCAAGTTCAACAAGTAGTGACAATATATCATCTTTTAAGGGCACAATTTCTTCTGCAATTTTTCCCTTCAACATGGACTCAGCAACCTTTGCCTGTAAAAGGGTTGTGGAGTTTATTAAATCATTTATGGCTTCAGCCTGGGTTAGATCTATCTTTCCATTCAGATATCTTCTCTCTGTAAATTCTCCCCTGTGGGCAAGCCTTGCCCCACCTTCTATAAGAGTATTTACAATTTCTGAGGCTATCACGGGAGAACCATGACACATTATCTCAACCATGTCCTCACCTGTATAGGAATGGGGAGATTTATAAAAAATGACCCCCACTTCATCCAATTCATCCCCTAAACCATCATAAAAATATCCAAAATATATTTTTTCAAAACTAATTTTCCCTCTTTTCCACTTTTTAAAAAATCTTTTTACTATTTTAAATGAATCTTTGCCAGACACCCTGATAAGAGATATGGCACCCCTCCCAAAAGGAGTGCCAATTGCAACTATGGTATCCTTAAATTTTTCCATAATTTATTTTTTACTTTTTTTCACTTTTTTAGATTTATTTGATGTGGGATTGGTTTCTATACCAGAAATTTTTTCATATATTTTTTGAAACGCACTTGAAAAAACATTACTTGAAAAATAGTAGAGGAGCACACCACTTGAAAGATTTAAAAATATTACCGTGAGGGCTATTGGCATTATATAACTCATCATTTTAGTGTTTTTATCCTGCATCTGATTTGGAGTCTGCCTCATCTGAACAATCATGGAAAGTCCCATTAAAATTGGAATAATATATGTAGGATCATATGTTGAAAGATCCTTTATCCAGAATATAAAAGGTTGCCTCCAGAGTTCAACCGTGTTGTACAGTAATTTATAAAAGGCAAAAAAGACAGGTATCTGAAGAATCATGGGGAGGCACCCCCCAAAGGTGGCCAGAGGACTCGTTCCAGTCTCCTTATAAATTTTAGCAAGTTCAGCCTGCATTCGCTGTTTTTCTTCTACGGATTTTGCCCCCTTATACTTTGCCTGAATGGCCTTTATCTTTGGCTGAATCTTCTGAAGGTCCTTCATGGACTTCAACTGTTTTATCCTCAAGGGAAAGAGGGCAAGAGTTATTATAAAACTTATAATCAATATACAAAAACCCCAGTTGTTGACATAGTTGTGGGTAAAAATCAAAGAATAGTAAATTGGCTTTGCAATAAAGGAAAAAAACCCAAAATCAACCAATCTTTCGAGATTATTTCCATAATCTTCAAGCAATTTATAACTCTTGGGACCCATAAACAATCTGAATCCACCATCAACGGGAACCGCAACATATGGAAGGAATAGATCCTTGTTCTCTTTTTCAACTGCTATACTTAGTTTATAGTGTCCCACAAATATTTTTTTAAAATCCTCTTTACTCAGGAAAATCGCGGCAAAATACTTGGTTTCAACTCCACACCAGGAAAAACTACCCCTATACACATCCTGAGCCACCTTGGTTTTCATTTCTTCATTCTTAACCCTTTCAACATCCCCATCATAGTAAAAGGCGGTCGGTGGAGAATCATATCTTGACCTGGGGAAAAGTTGATCTTTTGTAAGTCCCGGAGTAGTTGAAATATAAGACTCAACCCTTTTATCCCCTATTTTTACCTCACCTTTAAAATCTATCCAATAGGAATCCTTTTTAAAGATTAACTCCTTGAAAACCTTCAAACTCCCCTTTTCATATTCAAATTTTACCCTTGTTTCACCATTTTTCTTTTTAACTGAAATTTTATAAACCACACTGTTTAAAAATTTCTCAAGTTTTTCATTTTCTGGAACTATAAATCTTAGAAAAAAATATGGTGTGTCCTTAAAATTTGGTGGAATCAATTCAAAAAAATCACCATTGTCAATTTTATAATTTTTTAACTTCAAACTTATTATTTTCCCACCCTTATTATTTAAAGTTGCTTTAAATAGATTCGTTTCTATAAGTTCGCTCTTAGAAGGTAAGTTTTCACCCTCTGCTAAATTTAAAACATCTTCAATGTTTTCCTCTGAAGCAGCCTTAACCTCCCCTTCTTTTTTCTCCATCTTTAAGTTCTTTTCCCTATTGATGGTATTAAGTGACCGTTTCTTTTTTTCAGTTATTTTTTTAACTACCTTTTTACTCTCACTCTCAGACTTACCTTTTCCCTTTTTTGCATTTTGAACGGGCCTTAAAAACCCAAAGATGACGAAAATCACTATGGAAAATAGAAAAAAAAGTAGAATATTTCTATCCATCTGATTGTTATTTTGCATACCTACTCCTCAAATTCATCTTTATCTACAGGATCATACCCCCCCGGATGGAAAGGATGGCATTTTAATAATCTCTTTATTCCCATATAACTTCCCTTCAAGACTCCTTTTTTTTCAACAGCCTCATAAAAATACTCTGAGCAGGTTGGATAAAACCTACAGGCAGAGGGAAGCAGTGGTGAAATAAATCTCTTATAAAATCTCAAAAGAAAAAGTATAACTTTTTTAATCATGACTAATTTTACATTTTTCTAAAAAATCAAAAAAGGCCCTTTCAATGTCCACATATGAAGCATTCAAAATTGATCTCTTAACATTAAAGACAAGATCAAAACCACCATTTATTCTGTATCTATTTAATCTAAAAATTTCCCTCAACCGCCTTTTTATCCTGTTTCTGACCACTGCACGACCAATTTTTCTCGATACGGTTAAGCCGAGCCTTGAATATCCTAAACCATTTTTCAAATAAAAAATCACAAAATAACTGTGAAAAAACCTCTCCCCATTTTCATAAACACGTTTAAAATCACTCTTTTTTTTAATTCTATATTTACCGGGAAATTCAAACAATTTACACTACGGAATAAGTCTTTTTCTTCCCTTTGCCCTTCTACGGGATAAAACTTTTCTTCCACCCCTTGTGGACATTCTTGCTCTAAAACCATGCTTTTTAGCTCTTCTTCTCCTATTTGGCTGAAATGTTCTCTTCATTCTTCACCCCTAAAACTTTTTTTAAGAACGTGTAAATATAACTATTTAAAACACTTATGTCAAATAAAAAATTTTTCTACCTGATCTCAAAAAACTCCACCACCTTCTTTCTGTAGTTACTTCCTATGCATCTACAATATATACCATTTATCTCCGCCACAACATCCTGGTGGGCATGCCCACAGTAAAGTCTTTTTACCTTTTCATGTTTTAAAATTTCCTCTCCAATTCTTTTACTTCCCATATATGCATTTCCAAAAATCCACATTTTATCATTCTTTTTATACACCAACTCTTTAAATGGAATATGGTGCATAATAATAACTATCTCTTCAACCTCTGGAGCAACTTCCTCAAGTTGATTTTTCAATTTATCTATGCAAAAAAATGTAAAGTCTTCATCCTTAAAATCCCATTTAATATATCGCCTATCCATCCATTCAGATCCATCTGGAAATATCTTCCTTCTATACCTCGATATCCTATAACCAAGATCTGGATTTCTAAAGGTGTAATCATACCAACCAATATTTCCTACTATAGCAGTTTTCGAAAAGATAAAAGGTTTATCATCTAAATAGTGTATTCCATATTTTTCACATAGATCCGGAATAAACTTTGTATATACATCAAAGGAATTTCCCTTTTTTGTCCATAAATCGTGGTTACCGGGGGTAAAAAGTATATTTCCATTAAACCCCTTTAAAAATTGAAAGGCACTTTCAAGATTTTCCTCAGCAAATGATACAAGATCTCCTGCAATTATAAGAAAGGGAGGGGCTTTAAAATTTAATCTCTCCATAAAGGCAGATGGAGACTCCTTCCACAAATGTTTCAAATCATAGTGTAAATCTGAGGTAACAGCATATAGCATCTCTCTACTCCTTCCTCCCTATCCTATATCTTATATATAGAAATATCTCATCCGGGATTGTCTTATTTTTCAATATTTCAAATTTAAACTTTTCCGATTTCCACATCTTTTTAGCACTTCTTTTGTAAATTTCAATAACAAGTTCCTTAGGATTGTCTCTATAGATCTTTTTAATATCCCCATAAAAGAATTCAAAATCATGCTCTCCATCAACACTTTTATATTTTATTCCCCTTTTATCTATTGTAAGTGCTCCAAAACACTCACCGACAATGTGAATGTGTTTTGCTTTCACCTTAAAAGGAAATTCTCTCTCCACCTTTTTAACATCCAGATTCATTCCTCCTTTGTGATATTGATAGATCAGGTTATTTATATTGTCTGCAATTTCATCATTAAATAAAGGAGAAATCAAAATGAAATTTAAACTTTTTTTTCTAAACATCAACCCTTTTTTCTTTAAATGAATTTTTATCTTATTTCCGCCATTCCACTCCAGATAATTAACTACATCGAAACTCCACTCTTTTAAATCCCCATCTTCTGACTTGAACATAAATTTATGATTATATACCTCCAATATCCCCAATTTTTTTGAAAATCTTTTTTTTAACAAAACCTTAAATTTATACTCAGGATTTATGGACTCTGAAAAAAGAAAACCAAACATAAAAAAGAAAATCGCTGCTATATAAAAAATCTTTTTAACTTTCATAAATAAAACTCCATTATGGTATAATATAATAGCAGATTTAATTAGGAGATTAAAGTTTTATATCCTCAAGGAGGTAAAATGAAAAGGAAATTTCAATTTGCTTTTTTAAGTTTAATTCTAATACTTTCAATTAATTTCATTTACCCGAAATTCTCCGAAAAAAATGTCTACTATGTAAAACCTGCCGTTGTATTTGTCTATGTTCCCATACAGGCCAATGTAACTTATACAAAAAAGGATGGTTCAACTGTAAATTTTCCACCAATAACAATAGAATCCTTTGGATCTGGATTTATCGTAAATCCCAATGGATATGTTGTTACCAATGGACATGTGGTTATGGAATATTACAATAAAGACAATACAAATTTAAAACAGCAAATTGTAGCATCAATAATAATCAAGAACTTTCTTCCACAACTTGAAAAGCAAAAAGGTGCCCCATTAACTCAAGAGGAAAAACTTCAAATTTTCCAGAAACTTCTTCCCAATTTCAACGTTGTATTAAAAAAAGATTTATATGTTATCCTTTCAAATGGAGACTACTATCCCGCTGAAATCAAGCAATACAGCCCTCCAATGACTGGAATGCCCGGGAAAATAGATACGGGAGGACTTGTAAAAACACAAGAATATGAAACTGGAAAAGATGTGGCAATTTTAAAAATAGAAAAAAATAACCTTCCCTCAATAAAATTGGGGAATTCTGAAGATGTACATCTCCAGGATGTGGTCTATATAATTGGATATCCAGGCGCAGTTGTATCTTCTGCCTTTTTAAGTAAAAAAACGATGCTTGAGGCATCAATAACAAGTGGCCACATTTCAAGTTTAAAACTTGACATAAAGGGAACCCCTGTCATCCAATTTGACGCCCCAATTGGGCATGGGAATTCTGGGGGACCTGTTATTAACGAAAGAGGAGAGGTTATCGGAGTGGCAACCTTTGGGGTTTTAAGTCAAAATGGAAAAACATTGCTTCAGGGATTTAATTTTGCAATTCCAATAAATACAGTTAAGGAATTCATAAATGCCGCCGGCATAAAAAATGAAATTGGCGTTTTCAACAAACTCTGGAAAAACATACTGGATGAATATTATCAAGAACCATCTCATTCTTCATATGAAGATGTGGTAAAAAAGTGCGATGAAATTTTAAGGATCTTACCCAAACAACCCGATGTTTCCAAAATTCAAATAAGAGCTCAACAGTGGCTTGTGGACCATCCAGAAACCTTTTTCTCCAAATATGGAATCATTATTGTAGTGATAGTTATTATTTTGTTAATAATCATTATATTCATAGTTGTTTCAGGCAAGAAAAAAAGAATCCCACCGGCACAGGATCTAAAAAAGACAATTGTGGACGTGGAGGCATCCACAAAAACAATAACTTCCTTTGGGAAAATTGTCTGTGAAAAGGGACCCCTTGCAGGAAAAAGTTTTTCCATTACAAAAAGTGGACTTAAACTGGGGAGAGATGGCGCTGTTAGCAATGTGGTAATTCCAGATGAACACATATCAAAACTACATGCAATAATTATGCCCACATCTGAAGGAGTTGTGGTTATGGATAAAAACTCTACGAATGGAACCTATATAAATGAAGTTACACCTCAATCAATCACTTCACATGTCCTGAAAAATGGAGACAAAATCATACTTGGCAGAAAGGCTTCAGCTGTATTTACCTATTACAAGTAAATATGAGGATGTAAAATGATAGGAAAGGTCATTCTCAATTACAAAATAATTTCTAAAATTGGTGAAGGAGGGATGGGGGCTGTTTACAAAGCCATAGATTTAAATCTGGACAGAACAGTAGCAATAAAAGTTTTACACAGTCAATTTTCAAAGAATAAAGAATTAATTGAAAGATTTAAAATAGAGGCAAAGGTACAGGCAAAACTCATCCACCCCAACATCTGCACCCTTTTTTCCCTATTTGAATATAAAAACAATCTTTTCATGGTTATGGAATATATTGATGGAATATCCCTCTCTGAAATTCTCGAAAAAAAGGGTAAAATTCCCCTAAAAAAGGCGCTTAACATCTTCATTCAGGTTCTCAAAGGAATCAGTACTGCACATAGATCAGGGATAATACACAGAGATATAAAACCTTCAAACATACTGATAAGTAAAGATGGAACTGCAAAGGTAATGGATTTTGGAATTGCAAAAATTAAAGGTGCCTCAAAACTAACAAAAACTGGAACACACCTGGGCACAATTTACTACATGTCCCCGGAACAGGTAAAGGGAAATGAAGTTGACTTTAGAAGTGATATATATTCCTTAGGGGCAACTATCTTTGAAGTAATTACCGGGAGACCTCCCTTCATTGGAAACACTGAATTTGAAATACTTGAGGCACATATAAAATCCCAGCCACCCCTTCCCTCAAAAATCAATCCCGATTTACCCAAAATAGTGGACAAAATTATCCTGAAATCTCTGGAAAAAAATCCCAACAACAGATACAAAAGCGCCGATGAATTCAGAAGGGCTCTTGAATCTCTACTAAATGCCATTAAAAATGATACTAACTTAAATGAGCACAACATTCCAATTCTGGAATCAAAAACCATTGTGGAAAAAACGGCAAATAAAGCCACAGAACTTCTTTCAGGAAATAAAAAAATTCTAATAGCATCTTTTATTTCCCTTTTATTTATCACAACACTCATCCTGGCAATTATTTTGATAAAAGGAAGAAAAAAAGCCCCTCCTAAAGGAAAATCATCGACTACCTTAGTGAAAAAAGTAAATGTTCAGAACCCAATAAAAAAAATTTCAAACTTTACCACACAAAAAAATAAGCCACAGCAACAGATCCCTCAAAAGGCAGTGGCCTCTATCGCTAAAGAAATTGCAACGGGAATTTTTAAAAGGCCAAAAAATAAAACAAACACTACAAATAAGCCAAAAAACAAAGTTTTTTCCAAATCTACTCCAAAGACCGAAACTAAAACATCTAAAAACAAAATACCCAAAAATCCACTTGCAAAGGAAAACTTCTCCACAGAAGTTCAGAAAGAGAACAATTCCATTCTGGACAATAAATTACAGTTTGCTCAACTACTCAGTAAAATAAACTCATGCTACGAAAATGGGAAAATATTCTCTCCACCAAAAGACAATGCCATTTACTACTACCAAAAGGCAAAGGAAATGAATCCAAATGACCCAGAACTACTGGACCTAAAAGAAATAATTCTCGAAGAAGTAAAAGTTGCCCTTGACTCAGCAATCACCAACCAAAATTACAGGAAGGCTAAACACATCTTCTCCCTATATAAAAAGACCTTTCCAGAGGATGAAGCACTTTCAGAATATCAAAATAAAATGGAGCAACTGTCGGAAATAGAAAAGGCAATTAGAGGTTCAAGGGTTTTTTATGTAATACACGATCACTCGGGAGATTTTACGCAATATGATTCCGGAATAATTTTTATAAAAAATGGAGATACCCTTGTTTATATGCCAACTTTTACAAATGATGGCAGAAAAGACAGTTTAGAAGTTCACTTTTATAGTATAAAAGAGGTGAAAACAAATTTCTGGGACATAGGCGGTTTTAAATGTTTCCACATAAAACTAAAAAATGGGAAAAATTACAACTTCATCCTTGTTGATAAATATGGAAATTCACTGGATCCATCCATTTTTGTGGATTACTACAAAAGCTTAAAGTAGATGGTTTATATTGTAGATCCAGTTTAAAAAAAGTAATATTACAAAAATTATCATAAAAATACTTTTTTCCCTTTTACTCATTACAATTTTAATTTTTGGAAGTTTAAAAAAGCAAGTAAAGATAAAGTATAAAAGAGAAAGAAAAGAAAATAAAAAAACAACAGATCCCAGTGGAGAAATTAGAATGGCATCTTTAATTTGAAAGTGGGTCATGTATATAAAACATGTAGTCATTCCACATGTAGGACATGGAATACCCGTAACCCTCCTGAAGGTACAAAGGGGGATATTATATTTAAAAAATGGGAAAAACCTTGCAATTAAAAATAGAAAAAGGGAAACAATTCCCCATATTTGAAAAAGATCAAGGCCTTCCCCATAATTTTTTTCAAATTTCATACCTTAAAAAAGCCCAAACTTAATTCTTATATACTTCTTGGGATTCTTTCTAATATCGTAAATCAATTTACCCATCTGAGAAAGGGTCTCGTCCAAATTATTATATAATGACTTATCTTTAAGCAATTTCCCCATTGTTCCCTTACCACTATCTATTTGAGTTAGTATATCGTTCACCTTAGAAAGGGTACTTTTAACTTCCAAAAATAAAGAATCATCTGTTGTGAGTTTACCCAGTGTTCCCTTCCCTTCTCTTATCTTTTTGACCACATCGTCAATATCGTTAACTAACTTAACTGCCTTATTATACAATTTGGGATCTTTAACCAGTTTATTTATAGTCCCCCTGGATGTGTTAAGTTTGTCAATAAATTCCCTGAGGTTTTTTACAGACTTTTTCAATTCAACATATAAATCATCCTTTGTAAAAAGTTTCCCCACACTTCCCCTACCCTTTTTAACATTACCAGTTATATCTGAAAGATTTTTAAAGGTGGAATCTACATCTTCAATGGTGGTTTTCACCTTCTCATATAAAATTTTGTTGTTAACAATTGCACCTATTGTACCTGCTCCAGTATCTATCTTTGTAACAATGCTATTTACCCTTCTTGAAATTTCCCCAAAATTTGCAAGCAAATCATTTGCACTCACCATAAGTTGTCTTAAGGTTGCTTCATTTATACCCTCAATAAATATCTTTCCATCCTTCGTTTTTGTGGGTGGCTCATTTAATCTACCAATGCTAATCTCCACATATTTATCTCCCAAAAAACCAATTGTCCCAATGGTAACTTCTGAATCCTTTTTTAAAAACTTTTCATATTTTGCCTCTATTTTCATGGTAACCTTTATTGATTGAATATTGTTATATGCATCCTTAAGCCTTCTCTTAAGTCTTTCAATTTTAGACTGATAGTAGGAAATTTTATCCTTAAGTTTTAATACATCTTCTTCATTAACTTTTTTCTTTTCTTTAAGACGAGAAAGGGAACTTTTTGTATCCTTGAGCATATCTTTATATCTCTTTAAATCCCATTTAATTCTATCTATTTTCGCAAAGGTTTCTTTATTGGCATCGGTGTCTGGTATCTTATCCTCAATGGTAATTGACTCCACCTGACCTATCTCCACTCCATTTAGCCACACAGGAGCACCTACTTTCAATCCAGAAATGGATGGCAAATATGTAAACAAGATTACCTTTTTTTCAAAAAGGGTCTTTGCACCACTGACCTTAAATACAAATAATATTAGTATGAAAAAACTTATCAACATGAAAATTCCAACCCTTACTTCTGCCCAATTTGTTTTTTTCTTTTTAGTAGGCCTCACTTTTCTCACTCCTAAAAATTATGAAATAAATTCTCTGACAAAGGGATCTTCACACTTTTTAAGTGCCTTTTCACTACCATCAAAAATAACTTTTCCATCCTTTAACATCAAGAAGGAACTATTGATAAAACAAAAATCTTCACTCTGTTCCCTCAAAGAAATCATCCCTTCATCATTTACAAGAGCCATAAAATTAGATATAAAATAAGCGACACTTAGATCGTGGGTCACCACCACTGAAGTTACCCCCTCTATATCCCTTAACTTAACTATTAAATCACAAATTGTTCTCGAGGTAACTGGATCAAGTCCGGCAGTGGGATCGTCATAAAAAATCACATTGGGTTCACCGGCCATAGCCCTTGCGATGGCAACTCTCCTTTTCATTCCACCAGAAAGTTCAGAAGGATACATATCTATTGTATGTTCAAGTCCCACAAATTGTAAAAGTTTAAAAACTATCTCATCCACCTCTTCTTCATCCCAACCTTCATCATACAACTTAAATCCAACATTGTCACGAATTGTAAGTGAATCAAAAAGTGCTCCCTCCTGAAATACAATACTTTTATTTTTTCTAAACTTTATCAACTCCCATTCACTCAATTTAGTTATATCTTTTCCATCTATGATTATCTCTCCCGAATCTGGCTTTTCAAGTCCCATTAAAAGCCTGAGCAATGTTGATTTTCCAGAACTGTTGCTCCCAAGAATTATTTTACTCTCTGCCCTCTTTACAGAAAAAGAAATATCCCTTAAGACCTGAACCTCACCATAACTTTTAGACACATTTCTAACCTCTATCATAGTTAGTAATATATTAACTCAATTAATAATTTATTTAGAAAAAAGTCAGCCGCTATCACCAATATGGATGCTGCAACCACTGCTTTAGTGGTGGATTTACCAACTCCCTTTGTCCCACCTCGGGTGGAAAGACCATAATAACATCCAACCATTGAAACTATATAACCAAAGAAAAATGGCTTTGAAATACCCCCAATCAAATCATTATAGGAAAGGGAATGAAAGGCCACCGACCAGAAGAGAGAAGTTCTTAACTTCAACTCAAAAAGAGATACAATCCATCCACCAACCAAACCAAAAAAATTACATATTCCTGTTAAAAGAGGAGTCACAACAATTGCAGCAACTACCCTTGGTGTTACAAGTTTCTTTAGAGGATCCACCCCCAATGCCCTCATGGCATTTATCTGATCTGTAACAACCATGGATCCAAGTTCAGAAGCAATTCCAGATCCAACCCTACCAGCAAGCATAAGAGCCGTTAAAACTGGCCCCAATTCCCTTACAAGGGAAAGAGCCACAAGTTGTCCTGTAAGCCCAACTGCACCAAAAGACTTTAATGTATGGGAGGATTGTAAAGCCAGTACTCCACCCGTAAAAAAACCTGTAAGTATTACAATGCTTAAAGATCCAACCCCAATAATATCTATCTGTTCAAAGGTTTCCTTTACATATCGAGGTCTCTTAAAAACATTTAAAAAGGCTTTAAAACTCAGTATGGAAAATTCCTGTATAGAAGAAAGAATATTAAAAAATACATTACTTAAAAAATCAATTATCATATATTCTACCTTAACAAAGAAAAGGAGTGCCTGTCAAATCAAATTGTAAAGTAAATTCTTCAATTCATCAAGTGTTGAGACAAGTTCAACACCTTCGGGAAAATCTTCCCTTTTCCCATAACCCCATAAAACCCCTATAAAATCCACATTTAAAGCCTTTGAACTAAAATAGTCGGAAACTGTATCTCCTATATATACTGCCTCCGATGGAAACATCTCCTGATGCTCAAGAACCATCTCTAAAATTTCCTTTTTATCTCTTCCAGCTATATCATCTCCGCAAATAGATATTTCAAAAAAATCCTCAAGTGAAAAGGTTTCGAGAAAGGAAATCAAATATTCCCTTTTACAACCACTCCCAATGGCAAGTTTTTTCCCACTATTGTAAAGATATTCCAAAACATCTTTCATGCCAGGGTAAAGATTCCCTTTTCCATTTTTCATTAAAGATACTTCACTTGCAATTAAGAGATTCTTAAATAGATCTTTTTCCTCATCTGAAACATTCAATCCAAGATTTTCTATAAACAGATCATTTGGCAGGCCAACACCTGAAAGAATCTTTTCTCGGGATGGAAGTCTTAACCTATACCCTGACTCCTTTTCAAAATCAATTACAGCCTTAAATACGGCTTCAATAACAAGTGACTCAGAATTAAATAAGACCCCATCTATGTCAAAGATAAAGAGTTCCTTAACCAGAGACATTACTCTGTCTTTCCAAAAGTTTCAACTGATATTCAGTCATCTTCAACTCCTTCATAAGTTCCCCATAGTCATATTCCGTTGAGGAGGAAAAAAGTTTCTCCATTATCTCTTCCCTCTGTCTTTCAATTACATCTCTATCAATTTCATCAACTTCTTTTACCACATTAGCAAGTATTGTAACATTTTCCCAGGTTACATCTATAAAGCCACCACTACAAAAAAATTCTTTTTTCACATCGTTAGTGGTTTCAAGTTTAATAATTCCAATTCCAAGTTCTCCAATCAAAGGGGCATGTCCAGGTAAAATCATTATTTCTCCATCAACCTCGGGAATGGAAACATATTTGACATATCCACTATGAATAACCCTATCAGGGGTTAAAATATCCAGACTAAATTTCTTCATATTGAAACTCTACTCCCTTGACATTTTCATGGCTTTCTCTTTTGCCTCTTCAATATCTCCAACCATATAAAAAGCCTGTTCAGGCAGATCGTCATATTCTCCATTACACAATCCCTTAAAACCCTCTATTGTTTTTTCAACTGGAACATATTTTCCTGGAATACCTGTGAATTGCTCTGCAACAAAAAATGGCTGTGACAAAAACTTTTGTATTTTACGTGCTCTTGCGACGATTAATTTATCCTCATCTGAGAGTTCATCTATACCCAGAATGGCAATTATATCCTGTAAATCTTTATATCTCTGCAAAATTGCCTGAACCTGACGTGCCACCTGATAGTGCTCTTCTCCCACAATCCTCGGATCAAGAATTCTCGAAGTTGATGCAAGAGGGTCCACCGCAGGATAAATACCCATTTCGGCAATGGATCTCTCAAGGTTTGTTGTTGCATCAAGATGTGTAAAAGTAGTTGCAGGAGCAGGATCAGTATAGTCATCAGCGGGAACATAAATGGCCTGAATTGAGGTAATTGACCCCTCTTTAGTGGACGTAATTCTCTCCTGAAGTTCCCCCATCTCACTTGCAAGGTTTGGCTGATAACCAACAGCTGAAGGCATTCTGCCAAGGAGTGCAGAAACCTCAGAACCTGCCTGAGTAAAACGGAAAATATTATCTATAAACAAAAGCACATCCTGGTGCTCTTCATCTCTGAAATATTCCGCAACAGTTAACCCCGTTAAGGCAACCCTCAACCTCGCCCCGGGTGGTTCAGTCATCTGGCCATAAACAAGTGCAGCCTTTTCAATAACCCCGGATTCTTTCATCTCAAGCCAGAGGTCGTTCCCTTCACGGGTTCTTTCCCCCACTCCAGAAAAAACAGAAAAGCCACCATGTTGCTTTGCAATTCTATGAATAAGTTCCATTATAATAACTGTTTTTCCAACCCCAGCACCACCAAAAAGACCTATCTTTCCACCCTTTGGAAAGGGCTCTATTAAATCTATGACCTTTATCCCCGTTTCAAACATTTCCGTAGCCACATTTTGGTCCGTAAATTTGGGAGCAGGTCTGTGGATGGGATATCTCTTTTTACTCTTAACCTCACCTAATTTATCAACGGGATTGCCAAGAACATTTAACACCCTTCCCAGAACTTCATGTCCCACCGGGACAGAGATTGGTTCTCCTGTATCAATGGCCTTCATACCCCTAACAAGACCTTCTGTGGGCTCCATGGCCACAGTTCTAACGACACCTTCCCCAAGGTGCTGCTGGACTTCGGCAATAATTTCTATGGGAGTAGGTACATCAAACCCCTCACTGGTAATTTTTATGGCCTGATAAATGGGAGGAATATTTTCCTCTGAAAACTTACAATCTACAACAGGTCCTATAACCTGAATAACTTTTCCTATGTTCATAAACCCTACCTCAAAAAAAATTTATTCAAGTGCATTGGCACCACTTACTATCTCAATTATCTCTTTTGTAATGGAAGCCTGTCTCACCCTATTTCTAAAAAGCGTAAGTTGCCTTATCATCTCTTCAGCATTCTTAGTTGCAGCATCCATGGCAGCCATTCTCGCTCCATGTTCACTTGCCACTGATTCAAGTAGTGCATGATATATTTGAATCTTAACATGACTGGGAAATAGATCCTCTATTATCTGAGCTGGATCCTGGTCAAAAATAAAGTTTAAACTTTCCTCCTTTTCCTCATCAAAGTTAAAACTTGTAATGGGGAGAAGTTGTTCTATGGTTATTTTCTGCTGGAGTACCGATTTAAACTCATTGTAAATTATGAAAATCTTCCCAATTCTTTTTTCAAGAAAGGCATCTATCAAAGGCTTTGCTATCTCTTCGGCAAGAGCCATGTCAACATGCATAAGTCTATCCACAAAGTAGTTAAATACCTCAAAATTTCTCTTTTTGAAGTGCTCATACCCCTTTTTACCTATTAAATCAAGAAGCAACTCTCCATCTTCATTTTTTTCAAAAAATGAGTACGCAGCCTTTATTAAATTCGCATTAAATGCACCGCAGAGTCCCTTATCCCCTGTTATTAAAACCACAAGATATCTATTTGAATCAATCTCTTCTAAAAAAGGATGGGAAGGGATATTTCCACTTGATGCTATGTGGTTAATCAATTTAAATAAACTCTTAACATAGGGCCTTGCACCAAAAATCCTATCCTGCGCCCTTTTTAACTTTGCAGCAGACACAAACTTCATGGCCCTTGTTATCTGTTGAGTGTTCTGAACACTTTTGATTCTTCTTCTTATATCAATTAAATTTGGCATCTTCTTCTACCTTCCCACTCTTTATTCACTTTTATTGGAATATCTCTTTTCAACAAATCCCTTCTTAAATTCCTCAATGGCAGATTTCATCTCTGAAATTAATTCATCATCAAGTTTCTTCTTTTCCAAAATGGAACTCAGCAATTCCCCATGTCTTGTATCCAGATATTCATAAAACTCAGATTCGAACTCCTTTATGTGATGAAGTTCTATATCATCAAGATATCCATTTGTGGCTGTAAAAATTATCATAATCTGTTTTTCAACAGGAAGCGGTTTATACTGTTCCTGTTTTAAAATTTCAGTTAACCTTTCACCTCTATTTAACTGAGCCTTTGTTGCTTTATCCAGATCACTTCCAAACTGGGCAAAGGCCGCCAACTCTCTATACTGGGCAAGTTCCAATCTCAAAGTTCCTGCAACCTGCTTCATGGCCTTTATCTGTGCATTTCCACCAACACGGGAAACTGAATTACCAACATTTATTGCAGGCCTAATACCTGCATGGAATAGGTCTGTTTCCAAAAAGATCTGCCCATCTGTAATTGAAATAACATTTGTGGGAATATATGCTGAAATATCTCCTGCCTGAGTTTCAATTACAGGAAGCGCTGTAAGAGAACCACCCCCCAACTCATCGTTTAATTTTGCAGCCCTCTCAAGAAGTCTTGAGTGGAGATAGAAGACATCCCCGGGATATGCCTCACGTCCTGGAGGTCTCCTCAAAAGAAGTGAAATCTCACGATATGCCGCAGCATGTTTTGAAAGATCGTCATAAACCACGAGGGCATGTTTTTTATTGTCCCTAAAATACTCACCCATCGCACATCCAGCATAGGGGGCAATATATTGCATTGTGGCAGGATCACTTGCAGATGCCGCCACAACAATTGTCTTTTCCATAAGCCCATATTCTTCAAAGGTCTTTACCACCCTGGCAATTGTGGACTGTTTCTGTCCAATTGCAACATATATACAATAAACATCTGTATTTTTCTGATTTATTATGGTATCAACCAAAATGGCTGTTTTTCCAGTTTGTCTATCTCCAATAATCAACTCACGCTGTCCCCTACCAATTGGCACCATTGAGTCAACAGCCTTTAACCCCGTTTGAAGAGGTTCCTTAACAGGTTGTCTGTCAACAACTCCAGGGGCAAGTCTTTCAATGGGATTATACTGCTTTGCATTTATAGGTCCCTTTCCATCTATCGGTTCACCAAGGGCATTAACAACCCTTCCTAAGAGTTCCTCACCCACAGGAACACTCATAATCCTTTTAGTTCTCTTAACTTCATCTCCCTCTTTAATTTCAAAATATTCTCCCAGCAAAACGGAACCCACATTGTCCTCTTCAAGGTTAAGGGCTATTCCTTTGACGCCTCCTGGAAAATCGAGCAACTCACCATACATGACATTTTCAAGTCCATATATTCTTGCAATACCATCACCTACACTAATGACCGTCCCTACCTCTGCAACTTCAACGCTTTTTTCAAAGCCCTTTATTTCATCCTTTATAATTTTAGTGATTTCTTCAACTTTTATCTTCATACCTTCTCCCAAAATTTTATGAAATTAATCTTTTTTTCAAGTTCTCAAGTTGTCCCTTTAAACTACCATCGTAGATCTTACTTCCAACCTTCAACCAAAAACCAGCTATTAAATCTTCCTCCTCTTTGACATCCAAAACAATATCCAGACCAGTCTTTTTCTCAAGAAGATCTTCAATCTTCCTGGTGTGTTTCTTGGAAAAGGGTGGAGCAATCCTCAATTCCACAAACTTAATACCATCTCTTCTGTTTAATTCTTCAACCGTTAAATTATAGATATCATTTAAGTATTTAATTGCGTAATTCTTAACCAATATTTTTAAAAAATTTCCAAATTCCTCATTTAGGGAATACTCTTTAACTATTTTTTCAACAATACCAGATTTAACAGAGAAGGGTAAAACGGGATTTGTAAGGACCTTTCTCAGATCTTCACTTTCATCAAAGGCACTGAGAAAAAGTTTAAAATGTTCCAAAATGTTCTTTCTCTCTTTTTTTTCATATATAACATCCACAAAAGACACTGCAAATCTCTTTAATACTGAAATCTTTTTCAATTTTTCTTCTCCAGAGTGGCTATAATTTCTTCAAAAAATCTTTCCTTTTCCCCTTTATTCATTCTTTCCTTTAGCATCTTTTCAGACAATTCAATTGATTTCAAAGCCGCATATTTCTTTAACTCCTCCATCCCCTTTTTTACCATATTCTCTATCTCCCTTTCTGCCCTCATGCGAGCCCTTTCCATCTCCACCTCGGTTTCTTCCATTATCCTTTTTTCAAGAGATTCAGCGTTTTTCTCATACTCATCCTTTATCTTAGCAATTTCCTCATCAAGCAATTCCATTTTCGTTTTTATTCCATCAAGTTTTTCAACAATCTCCCTTTCCAATTTCTCAGCCTTACCTATTTCCTTTTTTATCCTTTTTGTCCTTTCTCTAAAAAATTCAATAGTGGGCTTTCTCAAAAAATACACAAGGATAAAGACAACACCTAAGAAATCAAAAATTCTCCCCGCCCAGGTAAGAGCAGGTGAAAAGTTATTCTTTATTTCCCCTGCAAAAATGAGATCTGAAAAGTTCAAAACTAAAACAATAGAGATTAAAAATCTATTAAACATTACTATTTTGTACTCCCAGCCAAAAATTTTGAAACAATTTCTTCCGCTATTTTGACAGATTCCTCCTCCAGAATCTTTTTCCCTTTTTCTACACTTTCAAGAATTTCCATTTTATGAGATTCAAGTTTCCTCTTTTCCTCTTCCATAACCTTTTCAAGTCTTTCATCCTTTGACTTAAGCGCCTTTTTTCTCACTTCCTCAACAAGTTTCATTCCTTCTAACCTTGCATCTTTAAGTGAACTCTCATATTCTTCCATTAACTTTTCATATTCTGCTGAAAGTTTATTGACTTTTTCAAACCTCTTCACTGTAAGTTCCGCTCTTTTTCTAAGGATCTTCTCAATGGGAGAGTAAAACAAAAACTTCATTATAAAATGGTAGAGAAGGAAGATAATCATTACAGCAACAATACTTCCATTGAGTTGTAAAGCCTCTGGTATCCCTGCTAAAATATACATAATCACCCACAAAAAGAGATAAAACGTTGAAGTGTTTTACTACCATTAATTTTAAAATATGTCAAGAGATTATGAAGAAATTGAAACATATATACTGAACGAAAATTTTAATTTCTCTAAAAATTACAAATTTAACACTAAACTTACAATTTAAACAGCAGTGTAACATTATGTGTTGGTGTCAGGCTAAAAATTTAAGCAAAAATTTTAAGAAAAATTTAAATGGCTTTTGAGGAAGGCAAATAAGGAAAGAAAAAATTAAAACTGGCAATACCTAAAATTTTTCTGGCAAAAGGCAACGATTAAAGGAAATCTCTTTTTTATCCTATAAACCGTTAAAGGGGGTGTTTAGGGGAGGGCAAATTGGAAATAAAACTAAATTCTGGCAAAAGTAAAATCTTTTAGCAGAAACTAACAATTAAGATTATTCCCCTGTAAACCTTTTAGGATGCATTTAAGGGAGGTAAATAAAAAAATTGAAATCTTGCTAATGGAACTTGAGGAAATAATAAATTCAGAAAACAGTAAAGTAGAAAAACTTAACTTATTCATTGAAAAATGGAAAAGGATTTACAGATTTTTAAACAATTTTGAAGGTAAAAAATTATACCTATTTTCTTCTTGCACCAAAAGAAGTAAGAAGTTATTTCAGAACCACTAACTATATGGAAAGGTGTTTTAAAAAATTGAAGGATTACATAAGAATTAAAGGCTTTTTCCAGAATGAAGTAAGCGCAGAAAAGTTTTTGTATCTCTTTTTTAACGACAAAAATTCAAGACTTTCCTCAAGAAGTTTAAGCTTTTTTCTGCTATTTGCCTTTTCACTTCTGAAAGGAGATATTAAAAAACCTTGCACAATTAAGTTAACATTACCAAATTTTCCTTGAAAATAAATGAAAGTTTATATATCTTTAATTTTTATAAAAAACTTTTGTTAAATTCAAATGATTACAGACAAGATAGGAAAAGCCGGTAAATTTATCCTTACTAAGATCGTCAAGTTTTTAGCAAAATGTCACATCAACCCCAACTTTTTAACATTAACGGGACTTTTAATCTCAATTATTGCCGCCTTCTACTTCTCAAGGGGGGAATTTATAACAACAGGTATTCTAATAATTTTGGGTGGCTTTATGGATATGCTCGATGGTTCCCTTGCAAGGGAAACAAATACTGTAAGCAAATTTGGTGGTTTTTTTGACTCAGTAATAGACAGGTACTCAGACATAATTCTCTACCTTGGATTGATAGTCTATTTCGGTAAAATTCCAAGATTCCACTATGTTGTATTGGTGGGCGTATGTATAATGGGGTCTGTCATGACCAGTTACACAAGGGCAAGGGCAGAATCCATCATAAAAAGTTGTAAAGTTGGATTCCTTGAGAGACCTGAAAGGGTGGTTTTACTTATAATTGGCTGCTTATTCAATAGAATCGAAGCAGTGCTCTGGGTAATTGCAGTGCTTTCAAACTGGACAGTCATTGTAAGAATTGTCTATACATACCTTGAACTCCCAAAGGTGCATATAATAAAGCCAACTATTGATTGATCTTTTTTCTGATAAAATAATTCAGAGGATATTCTCCATCCAGTCTGACCCTGTATAAAAGTCCTGCATGTAGTTTCTCCACCTTCTCTCCCTTAAAATTGATTGCCTCCAGTAAAAATATACTCCTCACATCCCCATTCCCCAATAACATCTCAATTCCTTCACCCACACTAAAACTATTTTTAACTTCCAAAATGTACCAACTATTTTGAAGTTTAAATCTTAAAGCCCCCACAAAACTCTCTCTTTTCTTAACTCCACCCTTTAAAAAAGAATAGGAATTTGCATCTGGAATTCCCTTTAAAAAATTGGTTGTATATCCTCTGGTCGAGATTTTCTCCAGTTCCCTCTCCAGTTGCGGCAAAATCCTGTAAAACTTTTCTCTACCATCATTTTTAAGTACATCAATTCCCCTTCTATATACAGAAGTTACAAGGGAAACATAGTAGAGAGACCTCATCCTGCCTTCTATTTTTAAAGACTTTACCCCCGTATCTAAAATCTCAGGAAGTAGTTCTATACTTTTTAAATCCTTGGAATTAAAAATGTATGTCCCTTTTTCATCTTCAAAAACTTCATACCACTCCCCATCCTTTTCCACATCTTTTATTTTATATTGCCACCTACAACACTGGACACACTCTCCCCTATTTCCATCCCTTCCATCCATATATTTACTTAAAAAACACCTGCCAGAATAGGAAATACACAATGCCCCATGGATAAATATTTCAAACTCCATATCTGAATTTTTCTCACAGATTTTCTTAACCTGATCCAGACTGAGTTCCCTTGCAAGGATAATCCTCTTTACACCATTTCTACCCCAGAAACTTGCACTAAAGGAATTTAAGGTATTTGCCTGAGTTGAAAGATGTATAGGAATTTCAATTTTTTCCTCCATTAACAGGGAGATAACGCCTGGATCTGATACAATCACCCCATCTACATTTTTTGCCTGGCACCATTTCGCATATTTTCTAATAGTCGAAAAATCCTCATCATAAGGGAAAATATTAAGTGTAACATAGACTCTCTTCCCCCTATCATGGACAAATTCAATGAGATGTTCAGCATCTGTTATGGACAAATTGGAGGCAAAGGCCCTCAAATTCATACCTTTTAACCCAAAATATATGGCATCTGCACCATACTCAATGGCAGCCATTCCCTTTTCAAGACTTCCGGCAGGGCTCAATAACTCTATCATACCTCTAAAATCCCCCTCCAAAATTTGAAAAAAATTTTACCACAAAACTTTTAGAAAAAACATTTGATTAGACAATCAATTTTTTTTTATACTTCTCTTTTTTGAAATTTAGAAGTGAGGAACTTTATGAAAATTGCCATATTTGGAATTGGATATGTGGGACTTGTGAGTGCCATTTGTCTGTGTGAATTGGGCAACAGTGTGATTGGTGTTGACATCAATGAATACAAAATAAACATGCTAAATGAGGGCAAATCCCCTATAGTGGAAGACAAAATATCTCCCTTACTTCAAAAGCACACTAAACTTGGAAAATTAAAAGGCACAACTGATGTTAAAAAAGCCATAAAAGAAAGTGAAGTGGCTATGATCTGCGTGGGAACCCCCTCAAAAAAAAATGGAAGCCTCGATTTAAATCATGTAATAAATGTGACAAAGGAAATAGGAAAAACACTCAGGGAAACAAAAAATTATACATTAATCTATAGAAGTACAATGCTTCCCGGTTCTATGGAAAATAAAGTTATTCCAGTATTGGAAGGGGAAAGCGGGAAAAAGGCAGGAGAGGAGATAAAGGTATTTTACAATCCCGAATTTTTAAGAGAAGGTAGTGCCATAAAAGATTTTTTCAATCCCCCAAAGACTGTTATTGGAATAATGGATGGGGAAAGCCCAGAAATTCCTATGAAAATTTATGAAAAGATAGATGCACCACTTTTCATTACAACTTTAAAAGAGGCTGAAATGGTAAAATATGTGGACAACATATTTCACGCCCTTAAAATAGGTTTTGCAAATGAAATAGGAAGAATTTCAAAAAAGATTGGAGTAGATAGTAGAAAAATTATGGAAATTTTCTCATCCGACACAAAACTAAATATTTCACCTGCCTATTTAAAACCTGGATTTGCATTTGGTGGCTCATGTTTGCCAAAGGATTTAAGGGCCATGGGAGACTTCGCCAAAAAAAACGATGTGGAGATACCTATAATATCAAATATTTTAAATAGCAATAGGGAACATATTAACTTTCTAACTGAAAAAATTCTTGAAGAAAAGAGTAAAAAAATAGGTTTTTTAGGCATAGCCTTTAAAAATGGAACAGATGATTTAAGGGAAAGTCCAATATTGGAAGTGGTGGAAAGACTTTATGGTAAGGGATATAAAATTTCAATATATGACAGGTTCCTGAAAATTTCCAATTTAATTGGGAAAAATAGGGAGTATATCTTTGAAAAAATTCCCCATATCGCAAATTTACTGGAAGAAACCCCGGAAGAGGTAATAAAAAAATCCGAGATTTTGATACTTTCAAACGGAAACGAAGAATATGTCAAAGCAATTAAAAAATTTGGAAAAGGAAAAACTATATATGACCTGTGTGGTGGTATAGAAAATTCTGAATTCTTTAAAAACTATCATGGGATTTGCTGGTAAAAAAGGTCATATAAAGGGCAAAGGGCAATATAATTCTGGTTCCCTCAGCATAAAATGTTATGTCAAAAAATGAGTGATACGCAAGGTATAAAATTATAAAAAAATAGGGAGAATACTTATAATTTTTAAACAAAAGATAAAAAAATAAAACAATTATCCCACCCCCCATAAAAATACCAAGTTCACACAATATGAGAAGATAAAAACTGTGGGGATGGTATTTGTTAAAGGCATAAAATTGAGGAACAAGGGTATACTTTTTTATCTCACAAACATAATTACCTATTCCAACTCCCAAAAATAAATTATCCTTTATCATGGATATACACGATTTAACAATTAGAAGTCTACCCAAAGAGGAAATATCCTCAAATTTAAAAAGAAAGAAAATGTTTTTTTCAATTCTTTTTAATAAATCATTATGCCATTTTTGATATTTTACAAAATCGCATTTGTTAAGCTCAGATAAATTTACTACAAAAATTTCATCCATTAAATCCAGATTCCCATCCCCATTTATATCAAAAAATTTCCTGAGTTCCTTATTTGAATTAAAATTACCACACTGAACATTTGAAATTATGTTCTCTCCAAAACAAAGGATCCTTTTTTTCAGATAATATCCGTTAAAAAATAAAAATATTAAAATCTCAAGTAAAAATAGTAAAGCAACAGAAAAAATTAAAATGTTCCTATATTTATTGGTAAAAAATTTTTTCAAATATAGTATTAAAAGCAAAAATAAAGTTGAAAAAATTGCCCCCCGCGAATGGGACAAAAGAAGAGCTAAAATTGATAGAAAAAAGATAACTTTGTATTTTACACCCTCTGATAATTTGAAAAAGAAAAAAATTGAAGATATTCCCATAAAAGTTCCCAGAAAATTGGGATGGGGAAAGGTTCCAAAACTTATCTTCTCCCATAAAACCTGCTTAATTGTCCCTTTTGTAAGATATAAAGAACTCAAAAAGAATGGATTAAAAAATTGAACAAAAGAGACAAAAAATTCCACCATAACAACAAGTGCCCAAATCTTCTCAAAAGCACTTCTAAATTTAACTTTACCATCATCCTTTTCCCTCGAAAATAAAAAGGAAAAACTTAAATATAACAAAGAAATGAAGATGAGATTTTTAAAAATGGAAAGTTTACAAAAATAAAATCCATGAAACAGCAAATTAAAAATTAAAATAGAGCCCAATGTCCCCAGTAAAAATTTATGTTTCAAAAAGAATTGGAAATACTCTTTAAAACTTAGTATAACAAAAAGAATTAATATTAAAGAAAATATAAGAAAAAAATTTTTAATATCTTTAAAAGGGGAAGGAAAAAAAATATCAAAGATAAAGATAAAAAGGTAAATGAAAAAAAACCTTTTCACCTGGCACCCTTCCCTGAAATCACAGCGGGTATAGTTTTTAACAGGATTTTGAAATCAAGTTTTAAAGACCAATTATCCACATATTCAAGGTCCATTTTCATCCAATCCTCAAAATCAATATCATTTCTACCTGAAATCTGCCATATACATGTAATTCCAGGTTTCATGGAAAGCCTTCTTCTCAATTCTCCCCTTATCTGGGATACCTCCTCTATGAGAAGGGGCCTGGGACCAACAAGGCTCATTTCCCCCTTTAAAACATTTATGAGTTGTGGCAATTCATCAAGAGAAGTTCTTCTTAAAATTTTTCCTATCCTTGTCACCCTTGGATCATTTGAAATTTTAAAGACAGGACCTGACATTTCATTTAAATTCTTTAACTTTTTTCTAAGGTTATCTGCTCCATCATACATGGTCCTGAACTTATACATCTTAAAAATCCTGCCGTAAAGCCCTCCTCTATCCTGTACAAAAAAAACAGGCCCCCTTGAAGTTAACTTTATTAAAAGGGCAATAACTACAAAGAGTGGAAACAACAGAATCAACAAAATAAGTGAAGCAATAAAATCAAAGGTGTACTTTACAAATAATTTTCTGGGATCCTTTGTGGGCATTTTAAAGCAGAAAAATACCTCATCCATAATTTTTTCAACAAAGGGCTCACTCATTTTTGTTTCATAAACCTTTGAGGAAATCCTCACGGTTACTCCCATATCTTCACACAGTTCAAGATATTTTTTGAAAAGTTTAATCTCGTTAAACAAAAGAAAAAAGTGTACTTCATCAATGGGATTGTTGTGTATGACCTCATAAAAATCACCTATGGTACCAATCACCCTTACACCATTTGCAACTTTTCTTCCAATATCCCCCCTGGATTTTGCAAGAACACCTATCACTTTAAAACTTCTCGTGGGGTCCTCAATCAATTTTTTCACATATTTCTCAAGTTTCTCCACATTGCCAACGAGTAAAACATTTCTACATGTCTTACCTATTTCATTTAGATGGATAAAATATTTGAGAAATAAATACTTAAAAAGTAGTAAAACTACAAAAATTAAAAAAGAATAAACTATGAAAAGGGAACGATTTATCCTTGCCTGAAAAAAATACATTAAAGAGGGAACAAAAATCAAGGCTATTAAAAATACCTTGGTAAGTTCTCTGAAAAGGTCTTTAAATTTAATATATTTTACAAAATAGTGATGCAGTTGAAAAAAGGATATGAAAAAAATCCAGACAATTTCAGAAAAGATAAAGAGTACTAAATACCACTTTATTCCAAAGGTCTTATTTATAAAGGGAATAAAATCCGATAAAATCTGCTGGAGACGGTGAGATATGGGAAACAACAGTGCAATTATAGATATATCCAGAAAAAGAACAACTCTACTCAGTAAAGATTCCCTCTCCTTAATCATTATCCACCCTAAAAATTGTTATACACAATTTTAACATTTAAAAAATATTTACTCAAAAAAATCTAAAATTTTCCTTTCAATTTCCGATAGATTATCACTTTTATTTATTTCTTTCCATAAAAAATGTCCAAATTCAATATTTTTTGTGAACCACTTTGAAAAAATTTTTATCCTGCTCAGTTGATATTTTTCTGGAAGGTATTCCCTCACAAGTTCCATAAACCTGAGAAAAGTCCATTTAAAATCCTTTTTTACTTCCCCACCTTCTTTTATCTCTTTAAAAATCCATGGATTTGAAACCGCACACCTTCCTATCATTATTCCATCCACAAATTCCTCATCTCTTCTTTTAATTCCTTCATAAAAATCGCAAATATCTCCATTGCCAACTATTTTTACACCACCTATACTTTTTGCATATGCAATATAATCCCATCTTGCTTTTCTTTTAAACTTCTCTTTTATAAGTCTCGGATGAACCACTATAAAATCAACCCCACACTCCTTTATATCAACTATTAATTTTAAAAAATCTTCCAGATTTTCCTTTAATCCTATCCTCATTTTGACGCTGAAACTTTTATCTATGACATTTCTAAGTTCACTTAAAATGAACTTTAACTTTTTCCTATCCAGTAAAAGTCCACTTCCCATCCCCTTTTTATATACAAATGGAGCCGAACACCCCAGATTTAAATCAATACCATCTGCCCCAAGGGAAAGGGAAACCTTTGCGGCCTTTTTTAAAACATCCACATCCTTTCCAAGTAACTGGAAAATTAATGGTTTTTCTCTTTTATATTCAATACCTTTTAAAAAAACAGATTTATTAATATTACTTGAAGCAAGTAGATTAGCAGAAAGCATTTCGGTATAAAAAACATCTACTCCCCCGATTTCCTCAAGTAGTTTCCTGAAGGGATAGTGGGTAATTTCAGCCATGGGGGCAAGAAAAAGTGGTTTATGGTTAGAAGAAAAGATGTTTTCGAACATAAATAAAAAATTATCCCCTCAAAATAGAGGGGATAATTTTATAGATTTTCAACCCTGAATTCAATTTTTTCATCTTTAACATCTACCACAATTTTTTGATTCTCTCCAACCTCTCCGGCAATCAACATCCTTGCTACGGGTACCTCAATATGCTTTTGAATGTATCTCTTAAGAGGTCTTGCTCCATAAACTGGGTCATATCCTGCCTTTGCTATAAAATTCTTAGCCGTCTCTGTTATTTCAAGGGAGATGAACTTCTCTTTTAATCTTTTTACAATTTCTTTAACCTGAAGTTCAGTAATTTTCACCATATCATCAAGTGTAAGTGGCTTAAAGAGAACTATTTCATCAACCCTGTTTAAAAATTCAGGTTTAAAATTTCTTCTGAGTTCCTCAAAAACTTTATCCCTAACATACTTTTTAATCTCACCCTTATCATCTATACCCTCAATCAGATATGTGGAACCAATATTTGAAGTCATAATTATTACACAATTTCTAAAATCAACTGTCCTGCCCTTACTGTCAGTTAACCTACCGTCATCGAGAAGTTGAAGTAAGGTATTAAAAACCTCTGGATGTGCCTTTTCTATCTCGTCAAATAATATAACTGAATATGGTTTTCTCCTAACTGCCTCAGTCAACTGTCCACCTTCTTCATATCCCACATATCCAGGAGGTGCTCCTATCAGTCTCGCCACACTGTGTTTTTCCATATATTCCGACATATCTATTCTTATCAGGTTCTCCTCCGTATCAAACAGAGCCTCAGCAAGTGCTTTAGCAAGTTCAGTCTTTCCCACACCAGTGGGTCCAAGAAAGATAAATGAACCTATTGGCCTTCTGGGATCTTTAAGTCCAGCCCTTGCCCTTATTACAGAATCCACCACCGCATCAACAGCCTCATCCTGTCCAACAACTCTTCTGTGAAGTATCTCTCCCAATTTCAAAAGTTTCTCCTTTTCACCTTCCATAAGTCTTGAAACTGGAATGCCTGTCCACCTTGAAACTATCTCTGCAATTTCTTCTTCTGTAACTTCTTCTCTTAAAAGTCTCTTTCCTCCCTTTTTGGATATCTCTTCCTGTAGTTTTTCAAGTTCTCTTTCAAGTTCCTGTAACCTTCCATATTTTAGTTCTGCAGCCCTATTCAAGTCGTAGTTTCTTTCAGCAATTTCTATCTCATGTTTTACACTCTCAATTTCCTCTCTAACCCTTCTAATTTTTTGTATTTCCTCTTTTTCCTCCTGCCACTTGGCCTTTAAAACATCTGCTTTACTCTTTAATTCTGCAAGTTCCCTTTCCAAATTTTCAAGCCTTTCCTTTGAAGCCTTGTCCTTTTCCTTTTTAAGTGCCTGTTTTTCTATTTCAAGTTGCATTATTCTTCTCAATATTTCATCCAGCTCCGAGGGCATACTATCTATTTCGGTTCTAATCATTGCGGCAGCTTCATCAATTAAATCTATTGCCTTATCCGGCAAAAATCTATCGGAAATATATCTGTGAGAAAGGGTGGCAGCCGCAACTATTGCATTATCAGCAATTCTAACTCCATGATGCACTTCAAATCTCTCCTTAAGCCCTCTTAAAATAGATATTGTATCCTCCACCGTTGGCTCACTTACATATACTGGCTGAAATCTCCTTTCAAGGGCAGGATCCTTTTCAATATACTTCCTATACTCATCATATGTGGTGGCACCTATACAGTGAAGTTCTCCCCTTGCAAGCATTGGCTTTAACAAATTCCCTGCATCCATGGATCCTTCAGTTCTTCCCGCCCCCACTATGTTGTGTATTTCATCAATAAAGAGTATTATTCTCCCATTTGAATCCTCTATTTCTTTCAAAACTGCTTTTAGTCTTTCTTCAAATTCTCCTCTATATTTGGCTCCCGCTATGAGTGAACCCATATCAAGGGCAAAAATGGTCTTATCTTTTAAACTTTCGGGCACATCTCCTTTAAAAATTCTCTGGGCAAGCCCCTCAACAATTGCAGTTTTACCCACACCTGGCTCCCCGATTAAAACAGGATTGTTCTTAGTTTTCCTGGATAGAATCCTTATGACACGCCTTATTTCCTGATCCCTACCTATCACAGGATCCAGTTTTCCTTTAGATGCCTCTCTTACAAGATCCCTACCATACTTTTCAAGAACTTCATAGGTTTCTTCAGGATTTTCAGTGGTAATTCTCTGACTCCCCCTTATTTCTCTTAAAGCCACTGCAATATTTTTTTCGTTTATTCCAAACTCTTTAAAAAGTTTGGAAACTGGAAAATTACCAGAGTCCTTCGAAATTGCAAGAAGAATGTGTTCAGTACTTATATATTCATCCTTCATCCCCCTTGCAATTTCCTCAGCTTGAATTAATATCCTATTTAAGGCACCTGAAATATATATATTATCCAGAGCACCGGTTCCACTAACTGAAGGAATTTTACTAAGTTCCTTTTCAAGTCTTTCTTTAAATTCAGGTACCGGGACACCCACTTTAGCAAAAATCCTGGGAGCAATTCCATCCTCCTGTTCTAAAAGAGCAAGCATTAGATGTTCATTTTCTATATACTGATGCCCCCTTTTAATGGCAATTGCCTGAGCTTTGCCAAGTGCCTCCTTAACCTTTTGTGTCATTTTTTCAATATTCATATTTCCTCCCAAATACTATTCATTTTTTACAACCAAAACCTTTGCAGGTCTTAAAAGTTTTCCCCCCATAAAAAAGCCAGATTGAAAAACCTTTGCCACAGATCCATCCTCAAGTGTGTTATCTTCTTTAAATCCCACTGCCTCGGAATGGGATGGATCAAATTTGTCCCCTTCTTTCACCTCTATTTTCTCAACACCATTTTTCTTTAAAAGAGAAAGCATCTGGTCATAAATTGATTTCACACCTTCTTTAACTTCATCACACCCCTCTATAGATTCAAGATGTAAAATAGCATGTTCAAAACTATCAATTACAGCTAAAATATCCTTTATTATCTTCATCTTTTCTCTTAAAGCTCTACTTTCTACATCAGAATCCATCCTCTTCCTTAAATTGTCGTAATCCGCCATTGCACGTAGATACATTTTCTCCTTTTCCTGTAATTTCTTCTCAAGCAACTCTATTTTTTCCTCTAACTCCTTCTTAGTTACTCCCTTTTTTTTCTTTTCAGGTTTTTCACTCATAAATCATCTCCTTATACATAAAAAAAATAGGGGGATACCCCCCTTATTTTTCAACCTTAACGGTTATTTTCTTTGGCTTCGCCTCTTCCTTTTTAGGCAACACCACTTCAAGTACACCATTTTTATATTTTGCGTTTATTTTATTTACATCCACACTGTTTGGAAGTGTTAAACTCCTTGAAAATTCTCCATACAATCTCTCAACTCTGTGGTAGTTTTCATTTTCCTCCTTCTTTTCCATCTTTCTCTCACCGGAAATGGTAAGAATGTTTCCCTCTACAGAAATATTAATGTCCTTCTCCTCCATTCCAGGAAGATCCATCTTTATCAAGATTTCCTTATCTTTTTCTACAACATCCATTCTGGGATACCATTCTGAAATTCCAAGTTCCTCTCCTTCTCCTTCCAAAATATTTGGCAAATCAAATGGGAATCTAAAAAGCCTATCCAATTCTTTCTGCAATTTCATAAATGGATCATACCTTGTTATTCTTGTCATATCATCACCTCCTTCACAAAAATTTTCACAAAAACTATAAGCAAATAAGATGCCATTTTCTGATATTTAATTGGAAGGAAAAGTGGGTAATTTTTCCCCAAATTTCGACAAATGCTAATGAAAGTTTACACAGGTATTATCCTTGAGTATCAAGGAGATCAACCCCTTCATCCGGGGATTTCTCTTCTTTATAATTTTGTAAAACAGCCCTCTTATTAACTTCACCAAGCAGAGCCTCAAGGTATACTTCAAATCTGTGGAGTACATCCTTTAAACTGGATGACCCTGAAGTTATTATCACCTCTTCCATAAATCTTTCAAAATCATCCCAATCCCTATACATTAAATACTTAAGAGAGATATCCCTGAATTCAGCAAGCCTTTCTATAAGTGTAGTAACATCTTTTTTATCCACATCCTTCTGGAACTCTTTAATAAATGCGATTAATGACTTTAAATCTTCTCTTAACTTGAGAGATTCCTTCAATCTATTTGAAAGATTTTGAAAAATTTCAATCCCATCAAAATTTTTGTCAAAAATTTGGGCTATTTGAACTATTGAATTTTGAATAGAATCCCTTATAAGTCCGTGACTATTTTCCACCTTGGCATAAATTGTCTGGGGCTGCTTCATATAAATAACCCCCACAAGTTCATGATTGAAAACCTTCTTGAGTTCCATACTCATTGCATAAATTGTACCATCAAAACTTTCTCTAATATGTTCACTATATTTGTCATTCTTTACGATCTTGCTCTCAAGATAATCCATTAAGATCAAGAGATCAGACTTTATAAGAGAAAAAATCATCAAACTATTCTTAAGTGGCCTATCAAGTTTTAAGGCAATTTCAACATATTTTAAATAGTTTAGCATCCTGAATAATTCAAGAAATGCCTTAGCTACACTTTGTTTCAAACCATCATCTTTTATACCCTTTACAATTGCACTTAATTTTTTATTCTGGATCCTGTCATAATGGGGCTTATATTTATATGTTATCAAGAGGTCAATATACTTACACCTTTTTATCTCCCTGGTTATTATATGTCCAATACTTGTAAAAACCTGATAGGAAATATTTTCCTTTCTGCACAACTCATTGATTACCACCCTCATATCAGAAAGAGAATCGAGAAGAATTGTAATGCTGTCTTCAGGTGAGGGTTCCTCAAGTATCTTTTCGAGAAAATAATCGGGAAAAGTTGTATTCTTAAACTCATTTTCAATATATCTTTCAAAATTTAAAAGGTTCTGTTTCTCCCTTGAAATCAACTCTATACACAACTGGCTCATTCTTGCGGTAACATCTCCAGCCAATTTAAGTTCACCTGAAAAATCCTTACTCAATATGTTTTGTCTTTCATAATCAGAGAGGGGTAAATTCTGTATTTTAAAAAATCTCTCAAATCCATTTACCCACATCTCAAGTTCAAATAAAAAATCGGTTTTTTTATCCTTAGTTATCTGATCTATCCAATCCCTTAAAACCTTTGCAAGGGGAAAATCCACACTCGAAGTCAAACTTGTTGTTAGTTCCGTATAATCAAGGGTAGGTTTTACATATTTATCCTCATCCATTTTTCTGACCTCTAAAGGTTAAAGATTATTATATCACTATTTTAACCTATCATTACACTTTCTTCAGCATATCTAAATTTACCTCTCCTATACCTACTTCCAACAGCATGGGCTATTGTAAGGGGACCAACTCTTCCAGTTAACATAACCATAATGAGTATAAGTCTGGAAAGGGGATGAAGTGTAGAAGTTATCCCTGTGGAAAGTCCAACAGTTCCAAATGCCGAAACAACCTCAAAAAGGATTTCAATAAAATGATGGTGGATATCTCTATAGGGAGTAAAGCCAAACTCTACAACGAGAATAAAAAAAACACTGAAAAAAACTATTAAACTTGAAATCGTTATAACAGAAAATGCCCTCGCAATTGATCTTCTTTTTATTGTGGTTTTAAATAGATCAACCTCCTCCCTCCCCTTTAATTTACTCTTTGCCATGGCATATAAAACGCCCAGAGTCGTAGTCTTTATTCCACCTCCCGTTGAACCTGGCGACGCACCCACAAACATTAAAAATATCAAAAAGAGCAACGTTCCTGGTGTAAGAATGCCAATATCCACAGTGTTAAAACCTGTTGTACGAGAAGTCACACTCTGAAACAGAGAGGCCAAAATTTTTGATTTTAAATCAAGCCCCTTAAGAGAATTTCCACTTTCAAGCAAGAAAAATACAATTCCACCAAAAAATATTAAAAATGTAGTAAAGGAAATTACCATTTTGGTATGGAGAGAAAATTTCCTCACCTCTTTCAAATAGAACTTTCTATAAAATTCATAATAGAGAAAAAAACCTATTCCTCCAAGCACTATCAAAGACATAATTGTTAAATTTACGCCGATATTTCCCACATACCCTGAAAAGCTATCCCTATTTAAAGAAAATCCGGCATTACAAAAGGCAGAAATGGAATGAAAAATTGAATAAAACACACCTTTACCTGGCGAAAAAATATATATCAAAAATGCCCCCACCGTCTCTATTATTAGAGTTGAAAAGAGAATTATTTTAACAAAGGAGTAAATTTGAGCACCCACATCTGGTAGAAATGTTCCTTCAACTATCATCCTTTCAGATAGGGAAAGCCTTCTTCCAGAAAGTGTAAAAAAAATCGCAGAAAAGGTCATTATCCCAAGCCCACCAAGTTCTATTAAGAACAAAATAATCACCTGACCAAAAAGGGTAAATTTTGTTCCGGTATCAACAACGATTAAACCTGTCACGCAAAGTGCACTTGTGGAAGTAAACCATGCATCCAAAAATGAGATTGGATTCCCATTAACACTCATCGGAAGATGTAGTAACCCTCCACCAAGAAGGGAAACTAAAAGGAAACTAATGGATACGGTTCTTGTGGGGTATAGTTGAAAGTGTCTTAAAATGCTATTCCACATTTTTCTCACTTGAAAACTTTTTTATCACATCCCTCCAAACCCCTTTAGCCTTTAAAACCATTTCTAAAATTTCCCTTATGGCCCCTTCCCCTCCCTTTCTTTCACTTATTATATTTGCAATCTCTTTAACTTCTTTAACCCCATTTTGCACAGTGGCCGAAACCCCCGCAATTTTCATGGGAATAATATCATATAGGTCATCTCCCACATATAAAACCTCTTCAAAATTGACCCCCAGTAGTGCAACCACCTTTTTTAATTCTTCGCCCTTATCTTTTATTCCCTGCCTTATTAAATCTATCCCCAATTCCATCGCCCTCTGATGTGTTATTTTACTGACCCTCCCCGAAATAATTGCGAATTGGATACCAAATTCATGACAAATCCTTATTGCAAGTCCATCATAAACTGAAAACCTTTTAAATTCTTTTCCATCAGAATTTATTGATATGTACCCATCTGTGAGCACACCATCCACATCCAGGACAACAAGTTTTATCTTTTTTAATTTTTCAATTAAATTCTCTTCCACCATTTTACTACCTCAATCTGGAAACCTTATTTATCTCGACAAGTATTTCCACCAATCCCTTAACCATATTCAAATGAAGGGCATTGGGACCATCACACAGGGCACACATGGGATTATCATGAACTTCAAAAAACACCCCATCAACACCACAGGCAACACCTGCCTTTGCAAGGGGCTCTATGAATTCTGCCATTCCACCTGACCTATCCCCAAGCCCTCCAGGAAGTTGCAAACTGTGTGTCACATCAAATATTACAGGAACTCCCATATTCCTCATAACCGGGAAAGATCTGAAATCCACCACAAGATTATTATAGCCAAAAGAAAAACCCCTTTCCGTTATCATCACTTTATTGTTACCGGTGGATTTAACCTTCTCAACAACATTTCCAATATCCCATGGAGAAAGAAATTGCCCCTTTTTTATATTAACTACCTTCATAGTTTTACCTGCAGCAAGGAGCATATCAGTCTGTCTGCTTAAAAACGCTGGAACCTGAATGACATCTGCAACCTTCGATACTTCCTCAACCTGTGAAGGAAGATGGAAATCGGTTAAAATGGGCAGATTAAGTTCCTCTTTCACCTTTTTCAGAATTTTTAATCCCTGCTTAAGTCCAGGGCCCCTATAGGATTTTAATGAACTCCTATTTGCCTTGTCAAAGGAGGCTTTAAAAATGAAAAACTGATTTAGATCTGAAAAAATTTTTTTCAAACTTTCGGCAATTTTAAGGGTATGCTTTTCATTCTCAATTACACATGGACCCGCTATGAAAAAGATATTTTTCCCATCGCCAACTTCAAAATTTAAGATTTTAAACCTATTCATTTCTATTCTCTTTGAAAGAGATGGCAGCGTTTATAAAACTTACAAAAAGAGGATGGGGATAAAGAGGTCTTGACTTAAACTCAGGATGGAATTGACATCCAAGAAACCATGGATGATCTTTTAATTCAACTATTTCAACAAATTTCCCATCAGGAGACTTTCCAGAAAATGAAAGCCCACACTTCTTCAAAATTTCTTCATACTCAAGATTAAATTCATATCTATGCCTGTGCCTTTCAACAACTCTATCCTTTCCATAAATCCTTCTGGCAAGGGAATCTTTTTTTAAATCACACTCAAAGCCACCAAGCCTCATGGTTCCTCCAAATTCCTCCACATCCACCAGTTCCCTCAATTTAAAAAAGATTTTATAGGGAGTATTTTCGTCAAACTCAGTGCTGTTTGCATCTTTTAAGCCACAGACATTTCTGGCAAATTCAATTGTGGCACACTGCATACCGAGGCAGATTCCAAAAAATGGTATCTTCTTTTCCCTTGCATATTTTATAGCCTTTATCTTCCCCTCTATTCCCCTTTCTCCAAAACCACCTGGCACCAATATGGAATCCACATCTCCAAGGTAATCCTCTATATTTTCATCATCTATTTCTTCGGCATTTATCCATTTAAAAATAACTCTGACATTATTTTCAACCCCACCGTGAACAAGGGCCTCTATCAAACTCTTATAGGCATCTTTAAGCGCAACATACTTCCCCACCATCCCCACAACAACTTCACCTTCTAGACTCTCCATCTTGTTTATTAAATTCACCCACGGCGACAGATCCCCTTCCCTAAAGGGCAAATTTAATTCTTCAAAAACCCTTTCAGGCAACCCCTCCCTCTTGAAAAATAGGGGTACCTGATAGATATTTTTTACATCTATGGCAGTGATGACATTCTTGGGTTTAACATTACAAAAAAGTGCTATTTTATCCTTAATATCATCCGAAAGCCACTTCTCCGTTCTACACAATATGAGGTCTGGTTGAATACCAATTGCCCTCAATTCCTTAACGCTATGCTGTGTAGGTTTTGTCTTTAGTTCTTCAGAACTTTTTAAAAATGGGACAAGGGTAAGATGAACAAACAGGGTCCTTTCCTTTCCCAGTTCGTTTCTCATCTGCCTTATCGCTTCAAGAAAAGGTAATCCTTCAATATCTCCTACGGTTCCACCAATTTCAACAATTACAAAATCAACATTTTTCGCAACTTTAAATATGCGATCCTTTATTTCATTTGTTATATGGGGAATAACCTGAACGGTTTTACCAAGGTATTTCCCCTTTCTTTCCTTTTCTATTACGGATAAATAAATTTTTCCAGTGGTCTGGTTGTTATCCCTGCCTAAAGTAACAGATGTGAATCTTTCATAATGTCCAAGATCAAGATCTGTTTCAGCGCCATCTTCGGTCACAAAGACTTCCCCATGCTGATAGGGGCTCATGGTACCGGGATCCACATTTATGTAAGGGTCAAATTTGCTCAAAGTAATCCTATATCCACAGGATTCAAGGAGAGTTGCGATTGATGCTGCAGCGACCCCTTTCCCGAGGGAGGAAAGAACACCACCAGTAATGAAAATAAACTTTGGTTCTTCCATAAAATAAAAAAAAACCAACCAAACATGGCTGGTTTGCTTGGTTGCGGGGGCAGGATTTGAACCTGCGACCTTCGGGTTATGAGCCCGACGAGCTACCAGACTGCTCCACCCCGCGTCAGTAAATTAGATTATATATTGATTAAAAATTTTGTCAAGCATTAAAAATTCACCTCTCTCCCCACTTCAGTTTCTCTCTCAAAACATCAAAAAAATTTAAATCATTGGGCACCACAAGAATTAAAGGATAGGGAGATTTCTTTACCCTAATCTTATCACCACTTGAAAGTGCAACCCCAACCTGTCCATCCACAGTTAACATCACATTTTCACCATTTTTAAGAAACACTTCTATTGAAGAATTGGGAGAAAGGACCACAGGTCTATTGGTCAAAGTGTGGGGACATATTGGAGTTAAAATAAAACTTTTATGCTCAGGTACAATTATTGGTCCCCCGGAAGATAAGTTATACGCAGTGGAACCTGTAGGCGTTGAAATTATAAGTCCATCTGCTCTGAAATAACTTAAAAAGCCCCCATCCACATAGGTTTCAAAATCTATAATCCTTGCAAGGGTACCTTTATTAATGACAACATCATTTAAAGCAGTGAATCTTTTTATCTCTCCATCAGATTTAAGTACCTCCGCTTCAAGCCTCATCCTATTTTCATATCTGAAATTACCATCAAACACCCGTTTCAATTCCTCTGTCATTCTCTCAAGTTTAATCTGGGTCAAGAAACCAAGATACCCAAAATTTATGCCTATTACAGGAGTATCTCTATTACCAACTTTTCTTGCAACAGAAAGCATCGTCCCATCTCCACCAAGCACAATTATCAGTTCAACAAGGGAAGGAATTTCTTCTCCTTTAACAAGATTTTTTTTACTTTTTATACTCCTGGATGTCTGCTCATCTATAAAGTACTTTACCCTTCTTTTCTCAAGAAACCTCAATAACTCAAAAATTTTTTCAGGGGATCTTTTCTTCAATGGTTTTGTATAAATTCCAACTATTTCAAACATATTACCTCACAAATTTAAAATAGGATAGAATCTCTGTGTTTTTTCTCTTAACCTCTTTATTGTAGTAAAAACTTGAAATAAATTTAAATCCATTTTCCTCTGCAAACTCAATTATTTCACTTTCAACCTGTTTTACCACACCCTCATCCCTTACAATTCCACCCTTTCCCACAAACCTCCTACCTGCTTCAAATTGAGGCTTAATCAGTGATATAATCTCTGTTCTCTCCTTTCCCTTCTCTCTTAAAAAAGGTACCAAAGGCTTTAAAATTAACTTTTGTGAAATAAAGGAAACATCAATTACCACCAGGTCAAACTTCACATCTTCCGGAAAATCCTTTGAACTTATATATCTTGCATTGTAATTTTCAAAGTAAACCACTCTTTCATCACTAATGAGAGAATAATCAAGTTGACCCTTACCCGTGTCAACAGCAAAAACCCTACCGGCACCATTCTTTAAAAGACAATCTGTAAATCCACCGGTAGATGCCCCAATATCAAGACATACATAATTTTTTGGATTTACAGAAAATCTTAAAAGGGCCTCTTCAAGTTTCAATCCACCCTTACTAACATAAGGTAAACTCTTGCTTTTTATTTCAATTTTTGAATCGATGGGAATAAGAGCACCCGCCTTATCCACACGAACACCATCAACAAAAACAACCCCGGAAAGGATTAATCCTTTCGCCTTTTCTCTTGTTGGTGAAAATCCTCTTTCAAGAAGTAGTTTGTCGATTCTTTCCCTCTTTCCCATCCTACATCCTCTAAAAACTTCAAAGTCTGGTTGCTAATTCCCACTGCATCCAACTTATAAATTCCCCTTAAAATTTCCTGAGATCCATGCGGAACAATTGCATCAGGTATGCCAATTCTCAAAACACCCTTAACCTTTATTTTCTCATCTGAAATAAGTTCCATAACTGCACTTCCAAACCCACCACAGAGCGTATTTTCCTCAACTGTAATTAAATACTTATAAGGCAAAACTAAATTCAAAATTTCTCTATCTATGGGCTTAACAAATCTTGCATTGACAACAGTTGCTGAAATTCCCTTTTTTTCAAGTATTTTTGCGGCTCTCACAGATGGATAAACCATATTTCCAATGGCAACTATCACCACATTGTCCTTGCCCTCCTTAACAAGTTTCGCTCTACCAACTGGAATTTCACTTACACTTTCCCCACTCAATCTATTTGCCACCTCAACCTGCCCCCGTGGATATCTTATTGCAACAGGGGATTCCATCCTGAGAGCAGTATATAACATCTGTTCCAACTCCAGATCATCTGAAGGGGCCATAACCGTCATGTTGGGAAGCGCCCTCAAATAAGTCAAATCATATAATCCATGGTGGGTGGGACCATCATCTCCCACAATACCAGCCCTATCAAGACAAAAGACAACCGGTAAATTCATTAAACAGACATCGTGAAAAATCTGATCATAAGCCCTCTGTAAAAATGTGGAATATATTGCCACAACGGGTTTAAAACCACTCCTTGCAAGTCCAGCAGCAAAGGTAACGGCATGTTGTTCAGCAATACCCACATCAAAACACCTATCTGGAAACTCCCTGTTAAATTCGCTCAAACCTGTACCGTCAAGCATGGAAGCCGTAATAGCCACAATTTTATCATCCTTTTTGGCTAATTTTACAAGTGTCTTTGAAAAAACCTTGGTATAAGTTGGGAGTTTAGATTTTTTTAGAGATTTTCCAGTGGAAATTTCAAAAGAAGAAGTACCGTGCCACCTGTCAGGCTCCATTTCAGCAGGTTTATATCCCTTTCCCTTTTTTGTTAAAACATGGACTATAACTGGACCATTTTCTTTCTTTACCTCATTAAAGGTATCAATTAGGGATTTTATATTGTGCCCATCTATTCTCCCAAAATAGCGAAAGCCAAGTTCCTCAAAGACCTTTCCCGGAACAACAACTTCTTTAAAGGCATTTACAAGTTGTCTTGTTTTATTAAAAATTTTCTCTCCAACACCGGGTATGGATTTCAAAATTCCTTCCACATCCTTGGCTAAATTTACATAGGACTGAGCCTCTATAATTCTCTTTAGATATCCAGAGAAGGCACCTACATTTGGTGATATGGACATTTCATTTTCATTTAAAACTATTATCAATTTTTTCTTTAAATAACCGGCATTGTTTAATCCTTCAAAAGCCATACCACCGGTTAATGCTCCATCCCCAACCACTGCTATCACATTATAATCTTCTCCCTTAAGATCTCTTCCCACTGCAAATCCCAGAGAAGCACTTATTGCAGTGTTTGCATGTCCCGCATCAAAGGCATCATATTCACTTTCATCTATTTTTGTAAAACCACTTATTCCTCCATAGGTTCTAAGGGTGGGAAATAATTTTTTTCTGCCTGTAAGAATTTTGTGGGTATAACATTGATGTGATACATCAAATAAAATCTTATCTGTAGGGGCATTAAATACATAGTGCAAAGCTATTGTAAGTTCCACCACCCCAAGATTTGAGGCAAGGTGACCTCCCTTATCGGATACAACAGAGATCATCATTTCCCTTATTTCCCCTGCAAGTTGATTCAACTCTTTAATACTTAATTTTCTTAAATCTTCAGGATAATTTATCCTATCAAGAACGGACATTTTCCCCTCCACAAAAATTTACAATTTAGTTTATCAGTTAAACTCAATTTATTCAACGGATTTAAGCAATCTTTGCGCACGTTCTCTGTAAGGATTTTCAAAAGAAGATAAATCCTTTAAAATTGAAACTGCTTCTTTAAACTTCTTTTCTTTTATATAAGTATTGGCAAGATACCAGAATCTTTCAGGATAAAATTTTACAGAATAATTTTCTGTAGCAAGTTTCAGGTACTTCTCGGCACAATCATATTTCCCTCTAACATAGTAAACAACGCCAAGATAAAAAGCACCTCTAACATCAAACTTTTTCTTTAAATACCTTTCCATTTTAGAAACAAATATGTCGAATTTTCCTTCAGCATAGAAATTCATAATATCCCTAAAATTATCATCATCCTCTCCCCTCACTCCACTCTTCTCATATGGATAATAATTTTTTTCAATATAGAGTAAAAAATTATTCCCCCACTTATTTTTCAAAATAATTGAAGACAAAAAAAGTGTCACTGTCAAAAAAATCACAACTGAAGCAGCTATAAGATAAAACCGTTTCCACTTTACAAATTTAATATCCTCTTTATCCTTCCAGGAAATGGCTTTTAAAGCCAAAAGTTCTTGATATTTTTTTCTACAATCTTTACACTCCTCAAGATGGTTCAGAATAAATTCAAACTCTTCTTCGTTTACATCTCCATTTATGAATTTTGCCAACCTTACTTCATCAATATGCATTAAAACAATCCTCTAAAAAAAATTAGAAAAAAAAGATATGGCAAAACCACCTTTTCCCTTATCTCTTTTAATCCTTTCTGAAGTCTTCTATAAGCCATGCTCCGGGAAATATCAAATTTTTCTGCTATATCATCAATAGTAACTTTGCCATCTCCTAAAAAATAGTTCTTTATCAATTCCCTTTCAAGATGTGGCATTGAATTTAAAATTTCCATCACCTGATTTTTTAATTTTATTTCCAGATTATTTTTTTTATTCCTCTCAAAAACTACTTCAGGAGTTTCATTTGATCTAAAAAGTTCATAAATGGGTTCGTCATTCTCTTTACTGTCCCTATTTTTTAAGTATATAAATTTCCTTTTCATCCTCTCTCTTGTTTCATTTACAATCATATTCATAAAAATTCTTCTGAAATAATTTAAGCCATCCCTTTCACTTTTAAAATCAATTTTAACCTTCAAAAAGCGAATCATGGCCTCTTGAAATAATTCCTCCTTCTCTTCTCTACTTATTTTAGAAAAGGAAACACCTATAACCCTAAGATAGAGTTCCTTCCTTTCATAAATAGAGGTTGCAATCTCTTCACTTCTCATTTATTACAACCAATAAAATTCAGGTTTCGGATCCCTTAACATTAAATCCTCAACTGCTGTTAATGGATTTTTATCTTCAAACAACACATTAAACACTTCAACGGTTATTGGAAGTTCAACATCAACCTGTTTCCCAAGGTCATAAGCAGATCTGGTGGTTTTAACACCTTCAACAACCATCACCATTTCATCTATTATCTCTTTTAACTTCCTGCCTTTACCAATCTGTTCTCCCACATATCTATTCCTTGAATGCCTGCTCATACAGGTAGTTATCAAATCCCCCATACCTGAAATTCCCGAAAAGGTTTCTTTCCTGGCACCCAATTTCATCCCCAATCTTGTTATTTCAGCAAGTCCCCTGGTAAGGAGTGCCCCCTTTGTGTTATCACCAAAACCAAGGCCATCACAAATTCCAGCAGCAAGTGCAATAATATTTTTCAACGATCCTCCAAGTTCAACGCCAACAATATCGTCATTTGTATAAACTCTAAAATATCTATTCATAAATATTCTTTGAATTTCAGGAAGAATGGAACTATTTTGTGAAGCGACAACCACCACGGTGGGGATTTTTCGGGCCACTTCTTCAGCGTGACTGGGACCTGAAAGAGTAGCTATCTTATCGCATTCAGGTAATACTTCCCTTATAACTTCAGACATTCTAAGAAGAGTATTGTTTTCAATCCCCTTTGCTACATTTACGAGTATAGAGCTGGGATCAATAAATTTTTTCGCCCTCTCAAGAACAGACCTCTGGAATTGGGAAGGATTTGCAAGAACTATAAAATCTCTTCCTTTTAAAACATCTTCTAAATCCACAGAAAAAGAAAGGGTCTCTGGCAATTTGACACCCTTTAAAAATCTTCGATTCTCCCTGAACTTTTCAAAATTTTCCACTTCAATTTCACTATGGGACCAGATTTTAACATCCAGTGAATTATAGGCAAGAACTGTAGCAAGGGCAGTACCCCATCCCCCTGCTCCAAGTATTGCTATTTTTTTCGTCATATAAACTCCTCAAATATTTGAAGTAATCCAATTTTTTAAATACTCCTCAGGATAAGCCCCGACTATTTTATCAACGGAATTACCATTTTTAAATAACATCAAAGTGGGTATTGACATAATACCAAAATTTCTTGCCACCATCTGGTTTTCATCTACATTCACCCTTGCAAAAAACACCCTTCCAACAAATTCCTCTGCAAATTTATCCAAAATAGGGTGAACCATTCTACAGGGGCCACACCAGGGAGCCCAAAAATCAACAACCACAGGTAAGGAAATCCTCTCTAAAAATTTTTGAAAATTGGTATCACTTAAATCGTAAACTCTGTTTAAAGAGGGTAAAGGTGACTTACACTTTCCACAAAAAGCCTTTTTTTCAAAATTAACCACCCTATTTTTTGAAAAACATGAGGGACATGGAACTATTACATCTACCATAATATCCCTCCCCTTAGAAATTTCTTTAAGCCAAAAGAAACTCCACTGCAATTATTGTCAGGAATGACAACTGATGCTTCCTTTTTAACAATCTGACTACTATTTGCAACAGCCATGGAGAGAAAAGATTCCCTAAACATATCTATATCATTTACATTATCTCCTATTGCCCATACCCTTTCCTTTTCTATATTATAAAATTTCCTCACCATTTTCAAAGCCTTACCTTTTGAAACATCTTTTCTCATAACATCTAAAATGGAAAGATCTCTATCTTTATATTCAGTTAACGCAAGGGAAATATATCCAAAGTACCCCTCTGTTAGTTTTTCAAATAAATTTCTCATTTCTGAAACTCTTCCAAAATACATTATCTGAGAAACTTGAATCTTTTTAATTTTATCACTTTCATAAAAAATCTCAATATCTCCCACATTCTTGGAAAGATATTTATTTAAAATTTTATATTTTTTGAGATTATCCATCAAAAAAATTCTTCCTCCCACTCTAAATGATGAAATGTACACAGGAAAAAGAGAAAATCTTTTATTAAAATCCACAATACTTTCTAAAACATCTTTATCAATTTCTGAATGAAAAAAAATATCTCTACTGTTTTTATCTATAATTAATGCACCATTTTGCAAAATTACAAGCGAATCACAGGGAATTTTCTCAACATATGGGATCGCTGATGAAAATCTTCTTCCAGTGGCGGGAATAATTTTTATCCCAATATCATTAAGTTTCCTTAGGGTTTTAAGATCCTGACTGGAAATTTCATATTCTGAATTTAGTAAGGTACCATCAAGATCAATGGCAATCAATTTAGGTGTTTTTAAATTTTTCTCCAAATAAACATCTGTCTTCATAATAATTTGAATTTTAATTATAGCACAGCAAAAAAACTCAAAAAATAATATAGCCAAAAATCTCAATTATAGAAATATGGAATATGGTGCCAGGCAAAACTTTATTTCCCATAAAAGAAAAAGGAAAGGAGAATGCTAATTAAATATAAAAAGACCATGGGAAGGGCAAATATAAATAAATTGACCACATCCACTGTGGGAGATAATACAGCTGCCACCAAAAATATCAGGAAAATGGCAAATCTTGAATTCTTTATTAAAAATTTCGGGGAAAGGATACCAAAATAGGATAAAACTGTAATAATAATGGGTATTTGAAAAACAACTCCTACCCCAAGGATTACAAAAATAGCAAGATTAAAATACTCTGTAATTGAAATCATAGGTGTAAAACTTTTCCCTATCTCAAGCAAAAATGAACAGGTATTTGGGAAAAGTATAAAATAGGCAAACAGAATTCCTCCTAAAAAGAGAAAAAGAGAGAAAAAGAAAAAGGGCAGTAAGACTTTTTTTTCACGTCTATAAAGCCCCGGTGAGATGTAAAGCCAAATCTGATACAAAATAAAAGGAAAGGATATTATCACAGCAGATACAAATGAAACCTTAACATACAGGGTGAAAGGCTCCTGAAGTCTTGTAAAAACTAATTCACTACCTTCTGGCAAATATTTTTTAAGAGGTAGGGCTATCAAATTAAAAATTTTCTCACTATAAAAAAGGGTAAAAATAAAAACAACTGAAACTGCGACTAAAGATAAAAAAATTCTTTTCCTAAGTTCTTCAAGATGCTCTATGAGAGACAGTTTCGGTAATTCCTCTTCGGAATAATCCCCTTTTTCTTCCATTTTATCCTTTTAATTCTTTTTCCTTTTCATCTACTTTCTCTTCTTTTACCTCTTTTTCAAGGGTATCTTTTACCTCATCTGTTGCTTTTTTAAACTCAGTTATCGCTTTTCCTATCGACCGTCCAAGTTCAGGCAATTTTTTAGGACCAAATAACAAAAGTGCAAGGATAAATAAAACCACCAATTCTGGAAAACCAAGATTCATTATTCAAACTCCATGAAAAAATAAATTATATTATACACCTATTTAAGAACAAGATGTTTTCTATCTTCACCCTTTTCATATTCCTTAAGGATTGATTCATAACTTTCCTGCAATAACCTTAATGCTTCCTCCACTTTTTCTACCCTTACAACAACTGGTACAAATTTTTTGACAATTCTCTTAATATTTGGACCGAAGGCCCTCCCACAGAGGGCCTCACATTCACTCAAAAGATCTGAAACCTTCATGGCCTTTCTCTTATCGCCATGTTCCCTTTCTTCAAAATCCTTTGCCAAATTCTTTATCTGTTCAATAAATTCATATCTCTCATTATTTAAATCGTAAATTAAGTAATAATCACTCTCTCCAAAATGACCGTCAAAAAGTCTCTCTCCATCAATAGATGCAATTGCAAATCTCAAATAATACATATTTTCACTACTCCTCTGGCATTGCTTTATAGGAATCATATATAACATATGCTGAAAGTAAAAGAACAAACAGAAGCCCCAAAATTGCTGTAAAATGGGGAGAACCAAATAAATATTTAATTATATGGTCTGGATTTTTGGGATCCAAAATACCCATTTTTATTAAAACATTATCTATAAAACTTATACTCTTATGATTTGGCAAATAATTTCCTGAAGGAATTATCTTTAAAAGCGCTCCCAAAATTCCCATCAATGCAGAACCTGCTATAAAACCTGAAGCGATTAAAGTACCCTTTTGAAACCTTGCATATGAAACCTTTTCATTCTTTGAACTCTTTGTGAGTATATATGCAATCAAACCCCCAAGGACAAGGGGAGTATTTAGATTCTGGGGCAAATACATTCCAAGGGCAAAGGCAAGGGCCGGTACTCCCACCATATCCATTATGAGGGCAAGTAATACACCTATTCCATATAACATCCAGGGTATATTTGCTTTGGGATCCATAAGAGTAACTATAATATCCTTCATAACATTTGCCTGAGGTGCAGGAACATCGGGATTTGGCAAATAACTATGGGTTACGGGATCAAACACCAAAAAGCCAAAGGCATTGTTTATTAAAATAATAGCAGCCCCAACAAAAATCGCAGCAACAAGGGTTCCCAAAAACTTAAATCGCTCCTGATTATATGGCGTTGCGCCTATCCAGTATCCAATTTTCAAATCAGTGATAAATCCTCCAGAAACTGATAGCGCAGTACACACCACCGAACCTATTACGAGGGCTGTAAACATACCACTATTTCCATGTAAACCCGCTTTTACAAGAATTACGGATCCAATTATTAAGGTAACAAGGGTCATTCCACTCACGGGATTTGTGCCCACAATTGCAATAGCCCTTGCAGCCACTGTCGTAAACAAAAAACTTATAAAAAAGGCTATCATCAACCCAAGTAGAGAATAATCCATTCTATTTGTGATGGTAAAGAAAAATGCAAGGAGAACTATAAGTGCTGTCACTAAAATTATGATCAAAAGGTGCATGGGAATATCCTTTGAAGTCCTTTCAACATCCTTTCCATCACCATGTTTTTTAAATATTCCTTTGAAGCCCACTGAAAAAGATGTAACAATTATTTTTGAATTTTTCAAAATTCCCAATATCCCAGCAGCAGCAATTCCTCCTATTCCAACCATTCTTACATAGTTGTTAAAAATAAAGTCAGGAGTCATACCTGAAACGGCAACTCCATGGGAAGAGAGGGTATATCCAAAAAAAGGGACCAGAACAAACCAGGCCAAAAAACTTCCTCCACATATTATTGCAGCATATTTGAGCCCCACTATATATCCAAGGCCAACAAAAAAGGCCGTGGTTTCCATTTTAAAGATCATTTTCGTTTTGGCCGTAAATTTTTGAAAAGCCTTTCCTAAAGCATTGGTTGTAAAGGAAACATCCCAAAATTTGAAACTGTCACTTATGAAATCGTATATACCTCCAAGCAACATGGCTTTTATAAGTATTTGAGCCTGCTTTCCAGCCTTTTCACCTGTCACCAGGATTTCAGTTGTGGCAGTTGCTTCTGGAAATGGAAGAAGTCCATGCTGGTCAGAAACAAAATATTTTCTCAAGGGGATCAAGAATACTATTCCCAAAACACCACCTAAAAATGATGCAAGTACCACCGTTATATAACTTGGATCCAGTTTTAACATATAAAGGGCTGGAAGTGTAAAAATCGCTCCAGCAACGACAACTCCAGAACAAGCACCTATACTTTGAATTATGACATTCTCCAATATGGTATTGTTTCTTTTAAACATTTTACCTATTCCAACTGCAAGAATTGCTATTGGAATTGCCGCCTCAAAAACCTGTCCAGCCTTTAAACCACTGTAGGCAGTTGCAAAGGTAAAAATTGCAGCCATAAAAAGACCTATTAATACACTTCTTGCTGTAACCTCATAGGGATGTTCTTGTGGTGGAATAAAGGGAATATATTTTTCTCCATCTTTCAAAGGTCTATATGCATTCTCAGGCAACCTTCTCTCTTTTGCATCCATTAAAAACCTCCCTGAAATGTTAAAAATAGATTATAAAGGATAGAAGCAAGATTTAGAAAATTTTTTTACAGAAATAAAAAAGGGAGGAATTTGAATTCCTCCCAGAATTTAAGATTAAAGACAAAATATAAAAGAACTACTTATTTCCACCTTTTTTAGCAGGTGTTTTTTTATTGTTGGTTTTAGACCCGGACTCACCTAACATCTTTTTAACTTCAGATGGGGAAAGTTTCTTTACTTTTATAACTTTGCCATTTTCAGTTCCAACTGTTTTAAAACCCTTTTCAGAAGTATCACTTTTATTATTTTTAGTTTGAACAGGTTTTGCAGGAATATTTTTTTTAACGGCCTTTTTTGTGGGAGTTGCATTCATCCCAGATACAACAGATTCCCCTTTAGTTTTTTTGCTCATCATAACAGCAAGGCTCAGAGACGTAATCATAAATATAACAGCACAAATGGTTGTAAGTTTCGTAAGGGCATTTCCTTTAGAGTGTCTTCCCATGGAAGTCTGGGAACTCATTCCACCAAAGGCACTTGCAAGATCAGCACTACTACCGGACTGCAGTAAAATTATAATCATCAGGATAAAACTTACAATTAAATGAATTATCAAAACAAGAGTTACCATAATAAAATCTCCTTAACTAAAACTTAATTATCTTTGAAAAATCAACAGGGGATAAACTTGCACCCCCCACAAGAACACCATCAATAAAATGTTTCTCCATTAAACCAACTATATTTCCAGGCTTAACACTTCCCCCATACAAAATTATTGATTTATCTTCTTCCACAGAAAAAATATTTTTTAAAGAATCCTTAATAAATTTATGTACACTATTTGCATCCTCAGGGGAAGCAGTTTTGCCAGTACCAATGGCCCACACGGGCTCATAGGCAACGATAATATTTAAAACATCCTCTTTTGTCAAGGATTTTAATCCCATCTCAAGTTGTTTCTCAATTACCTCCTCAACCATTCCATTTTCCCTTTCCTCCAACTTTTCCCCAACACACAAAATGGGAGTTAATCCCTTTTGAAGAGCTTTTTTTACTTTTTTGTTTATAATTTCATCACTTTCACCAAATATGTGTCTCCTTTCTGAGTGCCCCAATATCACAAACTTACAACCCACTTCCAGAAGCATATCAGCAGAGATTTCCCCTGTATATGCCCCTTTATCTTCAAAATACATGTTTTGAGCCCCCAAAAAGATATTACTGTCCTTAAGGAGCTTTCCGGCATCACTTAAAGAAGTGAAGGGCGGTGCAACCATTATTGTCCTATCTGAAACCCCTTTTACGAGGCTTTTTAATTCCTCAAGGGTTTCAATTGTTTCAGAAACCGTTTTATGCATTTTCCAATTACCAGCTATAAATGGTTTTTTATACATAGTTAAAACTCCCATTTAAATATCATCTAAAACTTCAATGGCTGGCAAAGTTTTACCTGCCAGAAGCTGGAGAGAAGCACCTCCACCTGTGGAAATGTGAGTAATCTTCTCTGCAACCCCTGCTTTATGCACGGCAGATACGCTGTCCCCTCCTCCAATTATGGTAATTGCATCCAGCTGAGATATCTTTTCAGCGATCGCCATGGTTCCCTTAGAGAATTTATCCATTTCAAAAACCCCCATGGGACCATTCCAAACTACCGTTTTACAATCTGAAAGTTCATTTAGATAAATCTGTATTGTCTTTTCTCCGATATCAAGTGCCATCCAACCATCCGGGGGATCTTCATCCACAGAAATGTATCTTATATCCCCATTCTCAGAAAATTCTGAACTGAATAGATTATCCACCGGTAGAAAAATTTTCACGCCCTTTTCTTTTGCTTTTTCAACAATTTCCTTTGCAAGAGATAGTTTATCCTCTTCAACTTTTGAATTTCCCACATTTTTTCCCATAGATTTCAAGAAGGTGTAGGCCATTGCTCCACCAATAAATAATTTATCTACCTTATTCAGCAAGTTTTCAATCACATCAATCTTGTCTGACACCTTTGCCCCTCCCAAAATAGCAGCAAAAGGTCTTTCTGGATTTTGAAGTGTATCAACGAGATATTTAAGTTCCTTCTCCATTAAAAACCCACAAACCTTTTCATCCACATAATGGGTAATTCCCACAGTTGAGGCATGTGCCCTATGGGCTGTTCCAAAGGCATCATTGACATAAATTCTGGCATATGAAGCCAATTTTTTTGAAAAATCAGGGTCGTTTTCCTTCTCTTCTGGATGAAATCTCAAATTTTCAAGAAGTAAAACTTCACCGGGTTTTAAGTTTTCGGCAATTTTCCTGGCTTCTTCCCCCACACAATCAGGGGCAAAAAGAACATCCTTATTTAACAATTCTGACAGCCTAAATTTAACAGGCTTTAAACTCATTTCAGAAACAATTCTCCCCTTTGGTCTCCCAAGGTGGGAAGCAAGGATAAGCGAAGCCCCTTCATTGAGGGCATATTCAATTGTAGGGAGTGCTGCAACTATTCGGGTATCATCTTGTATGGTACCATTTTTTACTGGAACATTAAAATCAACTCTAATAAAAATTTTCTCATTTTCTACATTGATATCCTTTATGCTTTTTTTTCTCATAATACTTCTCCTATTTCATAACAAACTTAACCAGGTCAACTACTCTACAGGAATATCCCCATTCATTATCATACCATGACAAGACTTTTGCCAAATTTCCACCTAAAACCTTTGTGTATTCAGCATCAAAAATTGAACTGTGGCTATCACCTATAAAATCTGAAGAAACAAGAGGTTCTTCACTGTATCCCAAAATTCCCTTCAAATAGGTTTCAGAAGCCTCTTTCATAACAGCATTTATTTCCTCTACAGTGGTATTTTTCTTGAGTGTCACCACAAGATCCACTATTGAAACATCGGGAGTGGGAACCCTCATTGCCATTCCTTCAAACTTTCCTTTTAATTCTGGTATAACAAGTGCAACTGCCTTTGCAGCCCCAGTGGTTGTAGGAACAATATTCTGAGCAGCAGCTCTTGCTCTTCTTAAATCTTTATGGGGTAAATCAAGTAATCTCTGGTCATTTGTGTAAGAATGGACAGTTGTCATAAGCCCATATTCAATCCCAAATTTATCAAACAACACCTTTGCAACTGGTGCCAGGCAATTTGTGGTACAGGACGCATTTGAAATAATATGGTGCTTCTGAGGATTATACATTTTCTCATTTACACCAAGGACTATTGTTATATCTGGATCAGTTGCAGGGGCAGTTATAATCACTTTTTTAACACCATCTCTTAAATGTTTAATTGCATCTTCTCTTTTTCTAAACCTACCTGTAGACTCTATAACCACATCCACATCATGGTCACCCCAAGGAATTTGAGATGGATCTTTAATTGCATACACCTTTATCAATTTTCCATCTACTATTATTCCATCCTGGTTGTAAGTAACATCTCCTTCGAAATGTCTCATAACAGAATCATGTTTTAAAAGATGAGCAAGTGTTCTTGAATCTGTTAAATCATTTATTGCAACAAACTCAAAATCAGGATTATTATGAGCGGCTCTAAAAACCATTCTGCCAATTCTGCCAAAACCATTTATTCCAATTCTAATAGCCATAAAAACCTCCTATTTTCTTTTATTTTTTTTTATTTTCATCTATCCTTATTTTCAAAATGTAAAATATCATTATTTTCAAAATGTAAAATATCAATAATTAAAACATATTTCAAGATATTATATATATCAAATTACATCTACCAAAAATTACCAAAAGGTGCCAGGCACGATTTTGATTAATTTGTTGTTGAATGTTATTAAATGTATCAGGCAATTTATTTTATTTTTAAGGTGTTTTAAATGAGCTTTAAATAAGTGTCAGGCAAGCAGATATTTAGATATTTAAGATATTTATGTATTTGTGTATTTTAGTACTTATATTTAGATGAGGATAAAAGAGGTTGAAGTATGGGAAAGGTTTTTTTGATGTAATGGAGTGTATTTAATATGTAATGGAGTGTATTTAATATGTTATTTTTGTGTGTTAATGGTTTAAGTTAAATTGTTTTTTTTTATGTTTTAAATTGATGAAGTTTTAATTTTATCTTAATTTAAGGGTTAGAGATTAGAAGATTAGACTTTTTTAAATATTGTTTTCCATTAGTTTTTTTATTTAATTTTCCTTCAGGTAATTTTAAGTTTTATACTGTTTTTTAGGTTTTATTAAGGAGAAGAGTTTGTTTTTATCATCAAAGGTAGAGTAATTTTTCAGTTTTTTTAGATTGCATTTTTTCATGAATTTTT
>JAMOQF010000082.1 GCA_027064125.1 Acidobacteriota bacterium | reverse complement strand
AGGGTGAATCCTATGCAGCCATTGAAGGTGCCAATGGTGAACTGGGTTTCTATGTTGTCAGCGACGGAAGTGGTAGACCTTATAGAGTGAGGGTTCATCCACCATGTTTTCCAATAATGGCTGCCTTCCCAAAAATTATAGTTGGAGATATGGTGGCTGATATTATCGCAACCTTTGGAAGTGTAAATATGATTGGTGGGGAGTTAGATAGATAATGAGTGTAGAAATAAGTGTAAACTTAAGAAAAAAAATTGATGAAATTAAAAAGAAATTTCCAAGGGATAAAAGCCCTATTTTACCTTTGCTTCACGCTTTTCAGGATGAGTTTGGCTATATTTCAGTGGAAATAGAAGAAGAAGTGGCAAAAATTGTAGGTGTCTCTCCTGTGTATGTTAGAGAAGTGAGTACCTTTTATTCCATGTTCAACAATAAACCCGTTGGAAAATATCACATACAGGTGTGTGGAAATATCTCCTGTTGGTTAAGAGGTTATGATGAAATTGTGGAGTACATAAAAAAGAAGTTGGGTATTGAAATTGGAGAGACAACTCCCGATGGGAAGTTCACTCTGAGCAGGGTTGAATGTCTTGGAATGTGTGATCAGGCTCCTGTGATGCAGATAAATGGAGATTTCTATGGGAATTTAACCCCTGAAAAAATTGATGAGATTTTAGATAATCTGGAGTAGGGATGAGCGTCAAAATTTTAACCAAACATTTTCACATAAAAGATTCACACAAAATAGATGTCTATATTTCAGATGGTGGTTATAAGCAGGCTGAAAGGGCATTAAAAGAGATGAAGCCAGAGGAGATACTTGAGGAAGTTAAGAAATCGAACTTAAGAGGACGTGGTGGTGCAGGATTTCCCACAGGTTTAAAGTGGAGTTTTGTTCCCAAGGACACGGGTAAACCAGTTTATCTCTGTGTTAACTCAGATGAAAGTGAACCCGGCACCTTTAAAGATAGACATATAATTGAAAAGGATCCCCACATGTTGCTTGAGGGGATAATTATAACTTCCTATACAATTGGAGCGCATGAAAGTTATATTTACATCAGAGGTGAATACTATCCTCAGGCAATAAGACTTCAAGAAGCAATTGATGAGGCGTATGCTAAAGGTTTTCTTGGTGAGAATATTTTTGGTACGGGATATAAACTTGATGTTAAAATTTATAGAGGTGCAGGGGCTTATATATGTGGTGAGGAAACAGCTCTTCTTGAGTCAATAGAGGGTAAAAAGGGAAAACCCAGATTAAAACCACCCTTTCCCGCGGTTGTGGGCCTTTATAATTGTCCAACTGTGATAAATAATGTTGAAACAATAGCAAATATTCCGGCGATTGTTGAAAAGGGTGGAGAGTGGTTTGCCTCTCTGGGACCTGAAAAAAATGGTGGAACAAAACTCTATGCCATAAGTGGACATGTAAATAAACCGGGTGTCTATGAACATGAAATGGGCTATCCCCTTATGAAACTCATAAATGAGGATGCTGGTGGAGTTATCGATGGGCTTAAATTAAAGGCTGTGATTCCTGGAGGGTCTTCTGTGCCAGTGCTCAGGGCTGAGGAGTGCGATATAAACCTTGACTACGATTCTGTGGCAAAGGCCGGTTCCATGCTGGGATCTGGTGCTGTTATAGTTATGTCTGAAAAGACCTGTATGGTAAGGGCGCTGCAGAGATTGATCCATTTTTATAAAGATGAGTCCTGTGGCCAGTGTACTCCATGTAGAGAGGGAACTGGCTGGATGCTTAAAATAATTAACAGAATTGTAAGCGGAAATGGAAGAAAAGAGGATGTGGATACCCTATATTACATAGCCAAAGGTATTTTGGGACACACTGTATGTCCCCTCGGAGATGCGGCTGCCATGCCAGTTATGAGTTTTATAGATAAATTTAGAGATGAATTTGAATATTTTGCAATAAATAAAAAAAGTAAAGTGGAATAGGGATTATGAGTGAAAAAATAAAAGTTACAATTAATGGGAAGGAGATTTTAACAACTCCCGATAAAACCATACTACAGGTGGCTGAGGAGAATGGAATAGATATTCCTCACTACTGTTATCATCCCGGATTGCCTGTAGCCGGTAATTGCAGAATGTGTCTTGTGGAAGTGGAGGGGGCCAGGAAACTGCAGACTGCCTGCTCCACACAGGTAAGGGATGGGATGGTTGTAAGAACAGATACTCCTCAGGTTAAGGAGGCAGTCAGACAGGTACTCGAATTTATGCTCATTAATCATCCCCTTGATTGTCCAGTTTGTGATCAGGCAGGTGAATGTGGCCTTCAGGATTACTATATGGAATATGGTCAGTATGATCCAAAGTTTATTGAAAATAAGAATAAAAAAAGTAAGAAGGCTACTCCCATTGGAAAGTATGTAATTTTAGATCAGGAAAGGTGCATACTCTGTGCAAGGTGCGTTAGATTCACGAGATTTATTACTAAAACTGAGGAAATAGGAATTTTTAACAGGGGAGATCACTCAGAGGTTGACCTTTTTCCCGGGAAAGAGTTGAATAATAGATATACTGGAAATCTTGTGGATATATGCCCTGTTGGAGCCATGACCTGTAGGGATTTCAGATTTAAATGCAGGGTGTGGTATCTTGAGGAATTTGATTCCATATGTCCCGGATGTTCCAGAGGTTGTAATATAAAGATTTATTATAATCCCCACAGACCCCACAAGGCTGATGGCAACAGGGTCTTGAGGTTTAAACCCAGATTTAATCCAGAGGTTAACAGGTACTGGATGTGTGATGATGGAAGGTATGGGTATAAATTTATAGATGAAAACAGGATAATGTATCCTTTAAAGGGTAAAGAAGAAGTTTATTTAGATGAAGCTATAAACAGCTTTGTTTCCCTTTTAAAGGAAAGTATCCCCGATAGGACATTTTATCTCCTTTCTGCAAATAGTACAAATGAGGAACTCTTTGCCACTAAAAAGTTTTTTGTGGATAATTATAAACTTGAAAATATATTTCTTCCCGATGAAGACATATTTACCGGAGATAGAGACGATCTTTTAATTACTGAAGATAAACATCCAAATACAAATGGAGTGAAGGCTATTTTTAACATTTTATACAAGGATTTAATTAAACTTGATGAACTAAGGGAACTACTTGAGGAAAAAAGTATCTCCCTATTAATTGTAAATCGTCACGAATTGCCGGAAGATGTTCTGGATTTTATAAAGGAAAATGGAATAAAACTTGTGTACCTGGGAACAAACTTTAACAAAACTTCAAAGGCTGCAGATCTTGTCTTTCCCATTTCTGTTTTTGCTGAAAAAGAGGGAAGTTTTATAAATGTGGATAAGAGATTTCAAAAATTTTCTTCCCGTCTTGAGCCACTTGGAGTTTCCATGCCTGAGTGGGTACTTTTTAATCGGCTTTCAGAGTTAATGGAGTTTCCAGTTTACTATTCTTCTTACATGAATATTTTTAAACATATGATTTCTGAAGTGGGTGCCTTTAAAAATATAGATCTTAATAACATCAATAAATATGGAGTTTTGGTGGAATTATGAGTGAAGTAATCCCAATAATTATAAAAATTCTCTTTGTCTTTTCCTGTTTTCTGTCCCTTGCTGCCTTTTTAACGTGGATGGAAAGAAAACAAAGTGCCCTGATGCAGGATAGAATAGGCGCAAACAGAGCGGATATATTGGGTTTTAGGGCAATAGGTCTTTTTCACATAATTGCTGATTCCCTCAAGATGTTTTTAAAAGAGGATTTTGTTCCCCGAAGGGGACACAAATTTTTACACACCTTTGCCCCTTTTATTTCAGCCTTTTGTGCCATGGCTGTTTTTCTTGTAATTCCTTTTGGAGATGTTTTAAAAATTGGAGATAAGGTTTATAAACTTCAGATAGCAGATATAAATGTTGCACTTTTACTACTTCTTGCCTTTATGTCCTATGGTATTTATGGTGTCTTTTTTGCCGGGATTTCCTCTCACAATAAATATGGGCTTCTGGGGGGACTCAGAGGAGCCGCTCAGATGCTTTCCTATGAGGTTATAATGGGAATTTCCCTTGTGGGTATGGTTATGATAAGTGGATCTCTGAGTTTGAGGGAAATTGTTCTTTCTCAAAATAAACTACTGTTTGGATTTTTACCTGCATGGGGAATTTTCTTACAGCCCCTTGCTTTTATATTATTTCTAACTGCTGGTATGGCAGAGACAAAGAGGACCCCATTTGATCTGCCCGAGGGAGAGTCTGAAATAATTGGCTATTTTATAGAATATAGCAGTATGAAATTTGGACTTTTCTTTCTGACTGATTTTATAGAAGTTATAGTTGTATCTGCACTTCTTACAGTTTTCTTTTTTGGTGGCTGGAATATTCCCTATTTGACCCAGAGTGGATTTCACTTTCCATGGGGGTGGGAAATTGCACTTTCTCCGATTGTGGTTACAATCCTTCAGGTGGTTGCCTTCTGGTTTAAAGTCTTCTTTTTCTGCTGGGTACAACTTGCAATAAGGTGGACCCTGCCGAGATTTAGATATGATCAGTTGATGGGTACGACATGGAAGATGCTATTACCCCTTGCCATATTTAATGTTTTAATTACTGGACTTTTTATTTTGATTTTCTAATTTTTTTGTAGGAAGATGGAGATGGATAAGAAAAAAAAGGATCTCAATACAATTCAATTTTTTTATATCACTGAAATTATAAGAGGACTTTATATAACATCTGTTCACTTTTTTAAGAACCTTGCCCTTCACATACTTCATCTCTTTGGGATAGCAAAGAATAAAAAGGCAATGGTTACCTATCAATATCCCGAGGAGAAGAGGGAGATTACCAGAAGGGCTCGTACCAGGCACAGAATAATGAAGAGGGAAGATGGTACCCCTCGATGCGTTGCCTGTATGATGTGTGAAACGGTGTGTCCGGCAAGATGTATATATATAGTGGCAAAGGAGGTTGAGAATCCAGAGGTGGAAAAGGCTCCTGAAATTTTTGAGATAGATCTTGGGAGATGTATTTACTGTGGATATTGTGTTGAGGCCTGTCCGGAAGATGCCATAAGGATGGATACCTTTATTCTGGATACTGCTTCCTATGATAGGGATAGCATGTTATTGACCCTTGAGGATTTATTAAACCATGACAATCAGGATGATCTCTACAATATCAACTACATGAAGAAATAATTTTGATGAAATGTCCGGGTTGTGGAATTACAATTGAAATTTCAAAAGGGGAAAGATGTTTTTCATGTAGTAGTTGTGGTTTGGACTTTCGAAAATTTGTACTTGGAGGGATTTTTAAAAGGTTTTTTTCTTTTCTGCTTGATTTCTTTTTTCTAATTTTTCCTATTTTTTCCTATTTTTTTGCTTATTTTTTTCTATCTAAACTTTCAGATGCCATGCTCAGTTTTGAAAATATGTATTATAGTTACAATCAGTCCATCTTTTCAAATTTTACTTTCTGTGAATTTGGCTTTAACTATGGGGATAGGATAGAATCTGTGATGGAGTATCTGTTAATTCCAATGTTTATCATTTCCTTTTTCTTTTTGGCTCTTGAAATATATCTTGTAATTTTTAAAAAGGAGAGTTTTGGAAAAAGTCTCTTCGGCTTAAAGGTATCCCATCTGGGGCTTACTCTACCTGATGGGGGAAAGATGTTTTTGAGATGTATTCTGGGACTTCTTGTGGTGCCTGTTTCAATTTTTCTAATACCCATTTCAAAATTTAGACAGGGTGTTCATGATATGTTGTTTTCCACCATTCTTGTGGATGTTAGAAAAGTTGAAAAAATATTTGGAGGATTTTTTGAAAATTATTAAGGGTGTGAAATTATGGAAGAGATAAAAACCCCAATGGATAAGTATTTTAAGATAGGTGGTATTGTTATTGCCCTGATTTTAATTGCTTTATTTATTTTTTACAGAACAGGTCAAAGTGGAAAATGGAAAAGTGCGGGAAGGAAATTCATTATTAGGTCATTGAATGAATGGAAGAGTGGTAATAAAAATAGTTTGAGTATGGTTTCACCTGCAGAGGTAGATGAAAGATTGTGGAAAGATGTAAAACTGATTAATTTTAAGTTGCTTGATGTTAGTTCAAATATTGTCTATAGGGGAAGATATGGGCTTACTCCCCGCTCTATAACTGTTTATGCGGAGGTTAAATTGAGGGTAGAATTTAAAAACGGAAAAAGGGAAAATTTTGAGATGAAGTATTCCCTAAGGCCAGCAGGTGGAAGGTGGTTGGTTAGTCGGTCAAGAACCATTTTTTAATTTTTTCTTGACAAAAATCAGAGGTTTTATTATAAATTCAATCTGTCTTTGATTTGCTCTTTATAGGCAAAGTAAAAGTATCTTCAATTATGTAGGTGGCGGCGTAGCTCAGGTGGTAGAGCAAGCGACTCATATTCGCTTGGTCCGGGGTTCGAGTCCCTGCGCCGCTACCATAATATTATGGCTTTTCATAAGTTTTTAAACACCATAAAAGAAAACAGCCTTCTTAAAAAGGACGATTCTCTTCTGATTGCATGTTCTGGGGGACCAGATTCAATTTTCCTTCTATATTTATTTAAGGAGGTATATTTGAATAAAAATATTGAAGTAAAGAGAATCTCTGTTTTACATATAAATCACAACTATAGGCAGAATTCCGTTAGAGATGAATCCCTTGTTAGGGAAGTTTGCGACGAATGGAATCTGAAACTATATGTAGAGAATTTAAAACCCATTAAGATCTCAAAAAATGTAGAGGAGTATTTGAGGGATAAAAGATTTGAAATTTTTAAAAAATATATAGAAGATTATGGTTTTACAAAGATTGCCCTTGGGCACACGGCTGATGATTTTGTGGAAAATTTTTTATTGAGGATGTTAAGGGGAAGTGGTTTACATGGGCTTACTGAAATGGGTTTGGTGGGGTGGAATGGAAGAATAATAAGACCTCTGTTAAATTATTATAAGGATGAAATTTTAGATTTTCTGAAAAGAAATAGAATAGAATATGTTGTAGATGAAACAAATCTTGAAAGTGAATTTCTTAGAAATAAATTGAGGAATAAGTTGATTCCATTTGTTGAAAGGGAAATTTGTCCTGATTTTAAAGGGAGAATTGTTCATCTGGGAGGGATTCTGGAAATTGAAAGGGAATTTAATTTAAAGTGGTCAGGGTATATATTTGATAGAGTTTGTACAGTAGAGGAGAAATGTATTGTGGTGGATGTTAAAAGTTTCCGAAATCTTCTAAGATGTGAGAGATTGGCGGTTTTAAGGGAAATATTACACCATTTTAAGGGAAATTATAGAAGGGTTTATTTTAAAAATTATGTTGAGATGGATGAATTTATTCTCAATTCCCGGAGTGGAGGGGTTAAAAAACTTGGAGGAAGTGATATATATTTTATAAAGGAGTTTGATAGGGTAAAGGTCTTAGAAAATTATGTTAGGGAAAGAAATTTAAAAGAGGATTTTCTTGAAATAATTCCCCCTTCAGAGATTTTTTTTAACGGAGAACACTACAGGCTGAAATTGGTTGGGTCTAAAGATATTAAAAATTCTAAAAATAGTTATTTTTTTCCCTTTGCATTATCTGATAAAATTGTATTTAGAAAAAGGAGAAAGGGAGATGTTTTAAGATTTAAGTTTGGAAGGAAAAAATTAAAAAAATTTTTCTGTGAGAAAAAAGTTGGTTTGACTGAAAGGGATGATATAACTATTATATGTGATGGGAGTGGAGAAATAATATGGATACCTCAATTGGGGTATAAATTTAATCTTTTTAATGATAGAATATATGGTGAATTTATTTTAATGGAGAGAAATGAAGATGAGTGAACTTGTTTTATGGAAGAAAAAGGAGGAAATTGAGAAAAGGGTAAGGGAAATTGTCAGTGAAGTTGAGAGGGATTTTCCGGAGGGAGATCTATATCTCATTGGAATTTTGAGAAGTGCTTTTGTGTTTATGTCCGATTTCATAAGGATGTTCAGCGAAGATAGAAATCTTTACTGTTATTTTATGAATCTCTATTATCAAGAGGCCATGTTAAATGAAAGTAAGATTAGGGTTGTAAGGGAAACTACCATATACCCTTCCTTTGATGTAAAGGATAAAAACGTTGTGCTTCTTGTGGGTGTTACAGATACAGGTATAATAATTGATCATGTACTGGGAACTTTAAAAATGAAGGGAACAAAGATACTGAAAGTTGCTTCTGTAATTGACAAACCTGTTTTGAGAAAGGTGGATTTTTCCCCTGATTATGTGTGCTTTGAAGATGATGATGATAGATATATTGTGGGTTATGGTATGGATTACAGAGATAAGTACAGACATTTGCCCTATCTTGCCAAATTAGATTTATAATTTCTTCGTTATATTTTTTTCTGGAGGGTGTTATTTTGAATAGTATTGCTAAAAATGTATTATTGTGGTTAGCGTTGGTTTTATTGATGGTTGTAATATATCAAATAGCTGAAAATGTGAGAAATGCTCCTGTTGTGGAACTAAAATATAGTGATTTTGTTAAGAAGATTGAAAAGGGAGAGGTAGTCAGTGCGGAATTTGATCAGTATACCGTAACGGGAAAGTTAAAGAATAAAAAGAAATTTTCTACTATTATTCCAGAAAATATGGTGGGAAAACTTGCGGATGAACTTACGAAGAAGGGGGCCATTGTTGTTGTAGACAGACCGGATAAAGAAGATTGGTTTTCAAATATTTTTACCCTTATTATGGTGGTGGTCATAGGTGTGGGATTAGGACTTTTGATGATAAGATTTATGCAGGGAGGTGGTAGTAAGGCCGCCTTTAATTTTGGTAAAAGCAAGGCGAAACTTTTAAGCCCCACTCAAAAGAGGGTTACTTTTAAGGATGTGGCAGGTGTGGATGAGGCTGTGGAGGAACTAAAGGAAATTGTTGAGTTTTTAAAGGAGCCCTTTAAGTTTCAAAAACTTGGGGGAAGAATACCCAAAGGGGTTTTACTTGTGGGGCCACCGGGAACAGGTAAGACCCTACTTGCGAGAGCAGTTGCGGGAGAAGCAGATGTTCCATTTTTTTCCATAAGTGGTTCAGAGTTTGTGGAGATGTTTGTGGGTGTTGGTGCTTCCAGGGTGAGGGACCTGTTTGAGCAGGGTAAGAAGAATGCCCCCTGTATTATTTTTATAGATGAAATTGATGCCGTTGGCAGACACAGAGGGGCAGGACTTGGTGGTGGACACGATGAAAGGGAACAGACTCTCAATCAATTACTTGTTGAAATGGATGGTATAGAATCAAATGAAGGAGTTATTTTAATTGCAGCCACAAATAGACCTGATGTTCTGGATCCTGCCCTTTTGAGGCCAGGTAGATTTGACAGACAGGTGGTTGTTAATCTTCCCGATGTTAAGGGAAGACTTGGCATATTTAAAGTACACACAAAAAATACTCCCATGTGCGAAGATGTAGACCTTGAAATTTTAGCAAGGTCAACACCGGGTTTTTCCGGGGCTCAAATTGCAAATCTGGTGAATGAAGCCGCTTTACTTGCTGCGGGAAAAGGTAAGAAATGTGTTGCCATGGAGGACTTTGAAATTGCAAAGGACAAGGTGTTGATGGGAAAGGAGAGAAAATCCCTTGCACTAAGTGATAAGGAAAAGAGGATAATTGCCTTTCATGAGGCAGGACATACCCTTGTGGCACTTTCTTTACCAAATACAGATCCCATTCATAAGGTTACAATTATACCCCGCGGTATGGCCCTTGGGTTGACACAGCAGTTACCTCAGGATGACAGGTATAATTATGATAGGGGATACCTTGAATCTGAAATTAAGGTGCTGATGGGTGGAAGAGTAGCAGAAGAAATAGTTTTTAATACAATGACAACAGGGGCAGCAAATGACATTGAGAGAGCAACTGATCTTGCGAGAAAAATGGTTTGTGCATGGGGAATGAGTGAAAAATTGGGTCCCCTTACCTTTGGTAAAAAAGAGGAGATGATTTTTTTGGGGAAAGAACTTGCCCAGCATAAGGATTATAGTGAAAAAACTGCTGAGTTAATTGATGAAGAAGTAAGGAATATTGTCGTGAGAAGTTATGAGGAGGCAAAGGAGATAGTTATTTCCAAAAGAGACAAGTTGGATAGGTTGGCGAATGCCCTTCTTGAATATGAATCCCTTGAGGGAGAAGATATATATAGAATATTTGAGGGGAAAGATGTGTTAAAGGCTAAGAGCAGAGAAGGAGTTGAAGAAGAGAAGGTTTAATGAAAGAGTTTTATACGTCAAAGAGAAGGATTGAAATAGATAAACCCCTTATAATGGGGATATTAAATATAACGCCAGATTCTTTTTCCGATGGTGGCCTTTTTTTCCCCACAGATAGAGCCATTTCAAGGGCTCTTGAGATGGTTAAAGAAGGGGCTGACATAATTGATGTGGGAGCCGAATCCACAAGACCTGGTTCAAAATCCATATCTGTTGAGGAGGAATTGGACAGGCTGCTTCCTGTCTTGAGGGAACTTTTGAAAAAGGTTGATATTCCAATTTCAGTTGATACGAGAAAGCCTGAGGTGGCTAAAATCTGTATTGAGGAGGGAGTGGAAATAATTAACGATGTGTCTGGGTTGAAAAATGACAGAATGCTTGAACTTGCAATATCATCAAAGGCTGCTTTTATTGCCATGCATATGAGGGGAGAACCTGAATATATGCATAAATTACCACCTTCTGAGAATATATTGGGGGAGATAAATGAGTTTTTTTTGAAACTTTTGTCGGTGAAGGGGTTGAATGACAGATTAATCCTTGATCCCGGAATTGGCTTTGGGAAAAATGTAAATGAAAATTTTGAGATTTTGAGTTCCCTTGATAAATTAAAAATAGGTGAATGTCCACTTCTGATAGGAGTTTCTAAAAAATCTTTTCTGGGAAATTTCCTGGGCAGGGAAGTAGATGAAAGGCTTCCTGCCACTATAGCGGCAAACCTGTTTGGGATAATCAAAGGTGTAGATATTTTAAGGGTACATGATGTCAGGGAGAATAAGGATGCCATAGAGGTCTTTTATAAATTGATGAAAGAAGATTTTTAGTATGGAGTTTCTGTTTGAATTTGTAAAGTATATAAAAATTCCAACATTTACAATATTTGATTTAGTAGATATTTTAATTGCTTCTTACATAATATATAGAATTCTCCTTTTGATGAAGGGCACACGGGCTGCCCAGATGGCATTTGGAATCCTTTTTTTTGTAGTTTTGTTCTACCTTTCCAAGGAATTCCATTTAAAGATAATTGAGTGGTTTTTATCCAATTTTATGACTTATGTGGTTTTTGCCATAATTGTTTTGTATCAAAATGAGATAAGAAGAATTCTTGCAAATATAGGGACAAGGGGATTTATAGAACCTCTTTCTTCAGGTGGAGGAATGTCAAAAATTGATGAGATAGTACTTGCTGCTACCACTCTTTCTTCAAAAAAGATAGGGGCTCTCATTGTTATTGAAAGAAAAATTGGACTGAAGAGTTTTATGGAGAATGGGATTATTTTAGATGCAAGATTAAGTTATGACCTTCTGGTTACTATTTTCTATCCAGAAACCCCACTACATGATGGTGCAGTTATAATTCAGGGGGATAAAATTGCAGCCGCCTCCTGTTTTTTGCCTTTAACACTTGATCCCTATTTGAGTAAGGAATTTGGGACAAGACACAGGGCTGCAATTGGTATAACTGAAGATACAGATGCCATTGCGGTTGTGGTTTCTGAGGAGACAGGGATAATTTCTATTGTAATAGATGGGAATCTTGAGAGGAAACTTGATGGTGAGAGATTGAAAAATATTTTGACTGGGGAACTATATGCTGATAAAGATAAAAAGAAATTGTTTACTCTTAAAAATATCTGGAGAAAAAAAGTTAAATGAGTTTTTCTCTTTTTAAATTCATAAGAGACACAGTTTTTAAAAATTTCCTTTTAAAAATTATTTCCCTGTTGCTTGCCATAACCATCTGGTTTGTATTAAATAGCGCTCAGGGGGTTGAAAAGATTGTTGAGGTTCCTGTGGTGATTGTAAACAAGCCTGCCCATCTTGGAATTTCAAATGACTATGTGAAAAGTGTCCTTGTGCAATTGAGATCCACACCACTTGCTCCAAAGGATTTTGCAAAAAACCTAACAGTTACGATAGATTTGAGGGATAGTCTTCCAGGAGAGAGGGTGTTTAAAATAACCAAAAAAAATTTAAATTTACCCTCAGGGGTTGAGGTAATAAATATAAGGCCCTCAACAATTGTTTTAAAACTTGAAAAGTTGGTTAAGAAGAAGGTTCCGGTTATTGTTAGGTATACTGGGATGCCCGCTAAAGGGTACGAGATTACAAATATTTCCCTTTCTCCAAGGTTTGTGTGGATTGAGGGACCTCAGTCAAGTGTTAAGAAGATAAAGTCCCTTTTTACAGAAACTATAAGTATTGGTGGTTTGAAGACTCCTCTTGAAAGAAGCAATGTTAATATTGTGATAAATTCTCCCTATATAAATTTTGTAAAGAGTGGAAAGGTGAGTGTAACATTTTTTATTGAAGAAAAGAGAATAACAAGATACTACAGGATGGTAAGAATTAAAGTCATAAATTATAAGAGAAGATATAAGATAAACAGGCTGTATGTTGATGTTGTTGTTAAGATTCCCCTATCGTTGAAGAATGTGATAAAAAAGGAAGATATTGAAGTGTATGCAGATCTTTCAAAGATAAATTTGAGGGGGAAATTTGTATATGTTCCACTTGAAGGGAGATGTGTTAAATATAGTGGTAAAGTGCTTGTGGATAAGATATATCCCGATAAAGTTAGGATAAAAGTTTATTAATGGCTGATAAAATTTTTGGTACAGATGGCATAAGGGAAATTGTGGGGAAATATCCCCTTGTTCCTTTTGTTGTAGAAGAAATTGTCAGGTTTTTTTCAGATAACAATTTTAAAAGGATTTTAGTAGGTTTTGATACGAGAGAATCTTCTCCTAAAATAGCCTGTCATTTTTTAAAAATGTGCAGTATTTACAGTATTGATTGCGTCTCTGCCGGTTATACATCAACTCCAATGCTTTCCTTCTTGACGAAAAAAATGGATTTTGAGATGGGGATTATGATAACGGCTTCCCATAACCCCTATAGATATAATGGCCTTAAGTTTTTTAATGGAAGTGGGGAAAAGGTAGACAGGGATTTTGAGAAAATAATGGAAAAGTCATTGAAATTGAAGAAAAGTGAAAGGGAATATTTTAGAGAATGCAAAGATCTAAAATTTCTTTTTGAGAGAAGCCCTGATTTTAAGGCCCTTTACTACCAGTATCTTGGAGAGACTTTTCTGCAAAATCTGAAAAATTTTTTTGAAAAAAAAGTGGTCTATTTTGACTGTGCAAATGGTTCCTTGTCTACAATTATAGGTGATTTATTTGGTGAAAAGTACAGGACAAGGATATTTTTTAGTGGTTTTGATGGAAAAAACATTAATGAGGGTTGCGGTGCAACACATCCAGATGTAATTTGTGGAAAAATTAGAGAAGATGATGTGGATTTTGGTGTTGCCTTTGATGGTGATGGGGATAGGGTTGTGGTATGTGATGGAGAAAGGATTTATAGTGGAGATGAACTTTTATATATTTTTGCCACATATTTGAAGGAAAAGGGGAGGTTGAAAAATGATCTGGTGTGTGGAACCATTTTGTCCGGGCTTGGACTTGAAATTTCACTTAAAAGGAAGGGAATTTCCCTTTTAAGAAGTGATGTGGGGGATAGAAATGTTTATTATTTAATGAAGGAAAGAGATGGTGTCCTTGGTGGAGAGGAGTCTGGACATATAATTTTGAGAGAGTTTTTGCCAACAGGAGATGGACTTGCCTCATTTTTATTTTTATGTGAGATATTAAATGGAACCGATTTAAAAATTTCAGATCTACTTGATGGCTATGAAAAAAGTTCAACAGTTAAATTTAATATTTCATACAAACTTAAAAAAGATGTTAATAGGATTTATGGGGTTAGGGAATTGAAAAATTTTCTTAAGAGCGTTTTTGGAAATGATTTCAGGTTGATTGTGAGATATTCTGGAACAGAACCTTTTTTAAGGATAGTGGTTGAGGCAAAGGGTGTAGATGAAGTGGCGAAGGATATTCAACTTTTTGTTCAAAAAATTTATGGGGAATTAAATTAATGTGTTAAAATATAAAAAAATTTTTGGAGGTGATTTTATGTTTCTTAAAAAGAAACTTGTCATCGTTTTTGGTATGATGACATTTTTTTTCATTTTTCTTTCAGCGTCTAAGGCTAATTTTAACGGACCAATTTTGTTTCCTTTAAATGATAAGACAATTTTAGGAAATTCAAATTTTTTCCAGAAAATTTCTGGAAATGAAAATTTACTTATTATGAAAAGTGCCATATTTGATCCACTCAGAGATGGAGAAGTGGATTTAAGTTCCTATGTTCCAAATAGGCTGAAATACTCTCCTTCGGGTGTAAGACACTATATTGTTCAATTTAAGGAAAAAGTTACTCTTTACGACAAGATCAGTTTAAAATCTCTTGGAGCAAAAATTATTGAGTACATCCCCAATAATGCCC
>JAMOQF010000081.1 GCA_027064125.1 Acidobacteriota bacterium | reverse complement strand
AATTAACGATTAAAATAAATCCCTTTTCTTCTCTATCAGCCTTTAGGGGGCTTTGGGGGAGGAAACAGAAAAAAAACGAAACCTTGCTAAAGATAAAATCTTTTAGCAGAAACTAACAATTAAGATTCCCCCTGTAAACCTTTTGTGATGCATTTAAGGGAAGTAAATAAAAAAATTGAAATCTTGCTAATGGAACTTGAGGAAATAATAAATTCAGAAAACAGTAAAGTAGAAAAAGAAAAACTTAACTTATTCATTGAAAAACGGAAAAAGATTTACAGATTTTTAAACAATTTTGAAGGTAAAAAAATTACACCTATTTTCTTCTTGCACCAGAAGAAGTGAGAAGTTATTTCAGAACAACTAACTGGATGGAAAGGTGTTTTAAAGAATTAAAGGATTACATAAGAATTAGAGGCTTTTTCCAGAATGAAGTAAGCGCAGAAAAGCTTTTGTATCTCTTTTTTAACGACAAAAATTCGAAGACTTTCCTCAAGGGGTTTAAGGTTTTCTTTTCTACCATGAAAGGAGATGTTTCAAGAGCCTTACACAATTAAATTGACATTACCGATTTTTCCATAACCTTCTTTATTTTTTCTATTGCTTTTTCTATGTCTTTATCATCTACATCATTGTGCGTTACAAATCTAACTCTTTTCTCAGAAAAGGGGAGCGCTAAAACTCCTTCTCTTTTTAATTTTTTTAAAAAGGTGAAGGAATCCATCTTCTCAAGATCAACCATCACAAAATTTGTTTTTACATTTTTTATGTCAACTTTGATCCCTTTAATATCTTTTATTCCCTCTGCAAGTTTTTTTGCCCTTATGTGGTCTTCGTTTAATCTTTTGGTCATTTTTTCAAGAGAAATTATCCCCGCCGCAGCAAGGATTCCAACCTGTCTCATACCTCCTCCAAAACTTTTTCTTAAAAACCTTACCCTTTCAATGAATTTTTTTCTTCCAACGACAATTGATCCAATGGGTGAACAAAGCCCCTTTGAAAGACAGAACATGACAGAGTCAAAATATTTTGAAATTTCCTTTACATCCACATTTAAGTAGGTTGCTGCATTGAATATTCTTGCTCCGTCAAGATGTAGATGCAATTTATTCTCTCTGGCTATTTTAGAGACTTCTTTTATATACTCAAGTGAGAGAACATTACCCCCATGGTAGTTATGTGTATTTTCAAGGGCTATCATACTTGTTTTAGGTATATGAATTCTTAAAGAGGTTTTAATGTTTGACTTAATTTCCTCAATATCCATTTCTCCATTTTGTGATTTTATTGGTCTTGGAATTAATTTTGCAAATTTTGATAGATTTCCAGACTCGTAGTTATAAATGTGAGAGTGATACTCCAGAATAATTTCGGTTCCTTCTTCACCTCCTGCAATTAGTGACAGAGTATTTCCCATGGTGCCAGAAGGAACAAATATTGCTGCTTCTTTGCCAAAAATTCTGGCAGCCATTCTTTCAAGTTCTTTTACAGTGGGATCATCGCCCAGTACATCGTCTCCCACTTTTGCATTTGCCATGGCTTCTCTCATTTCTTTTGTGGGTCTTGTTACCGTATCACTTCTAAAGTCTGAAAATTTCTTTTTCATATATCTCTCCTAAAACTTTTATGGGGTAAAACCCCTTAAGTAATGTTACCAGACTATACCGATAAAAAAAAGATCTGTTTGGGGATTTACTTTTCCTTATAAACTAAAGCGGAAAAAGGAAGTTTAAAGACAATTAAATAATTTAAATCCTGAGAACCGTAGTAAACACCGTTTAAATTGTAAAAGTAGCCGTTTGAAAAATTCCCCCAAAAAATATTGTATTTTGTGTTTTGCTTTGCCAGTAGCACACCTGAATTAACCTTAAAAATGGGAAGTATGAGATCTTGAGATTTAAGAAAATTTTGTGTCCAGTAAATAAAATTTACTAAAAACAAACTAAGTGAAAAGAAGTTTTTCAATTTTTCTCTTTTTTTTCTATAAACCCATGGTGGGAATTGAGGGAAGGGGAATTCAATTATTTCAGCCTGACACTTTTACATTTTTTCCAAATTTAAAATCTTGCCTGACACTTTTTTAAAAGTTTTCTTACTTACCTGTCTTACTTTACTTATTTGCCTGACACCAATTTTTCTTTCTCCCTTTTTTTTACTTACTTATATATTTTCTCTCTCTTTCTTGTTTGACACCTCCAAAAAATTTTCTTTTTGCCAGAATTAATTTGTTTTTTTGTTTGCTTTCCCAGAAGTCCCTAAAAGTCTATGAAAACAAATGGTGCCAGAGAAAAATTTCTTTTTCTTTCTTCTTTATAAACCTATGGTAGAGATTGTGTAAGGGATAAATTCAACCTGACACCTTTAATTTTACATAACATTTCTCAAGTTCAGGTTTGTCCCCATTTTCCATTTCTTTAATTTATTTCCAATTTGCCTCCCCTAAATACTCCCTAAAGGTTTATAGAGGGTTTATGGAGAGGAGAAACGAGGACTTAATCGTTGCTTTTTACCATATTTAAGTTTTTTTTACCTGCCACCTAAAAATCCATCTAATGATTTCCGAAAAGAAATAGAGCCATACAAAAAAAATTTTCAGGCACAGATTGGAGGTTATAGACATTAACAATTATAGGAAAATTTTAGGATTTCTATTTGTTGACTACATGGTAGAAGGGTTATGATTGCACTTTGTAAGTGGTAAACCTGTTGGAAGAATCCTTTTTGCCCTGCTTCTTATAGAACATGAAAAATTTAGTTTCCATTTACATTATTTGTATTGAATCTTTTAAATTTTTAAGTGATATCTATATCAGAAATTAATTTGGTGAAAAAACAATTT
>JAMOQF010000080.1 GCA_027064125.1 Acidobacteriota bacterium | reverse complement strand
AAAAATCTTCCTCCAGTTGTAGAGGAGATAGAACTCTCAACAAAATAAAATCTCAAGGGGAAACAATGCTCAAAATTATTTCAATGGAACTTGCGGGATTTAAATCGTTTTATAACAGAACGAAAATTAACTTTGAAGAGCCTATAAATATCATTGTAGGACCTAACGGATGTGGGAAAAGTAATATTTGTGATGCTTTCAGATGGGTCTTAGGAGAACAAAAAGGAAAGGCTTTAAGAACACAAAAAATGGAAGATGTAATATTTGCCGGTAGTGAAAAATATAAACCTGTTGGAATGGCTGAAGTCTCCATTAAGTTAAAAAGCATAACAGAATCAAATGAAGAAAATATTGAAGTAAAAAGAAGACTTTTCAGAGATGGTAAAAGTGAATATTTTCTAAATGGAAAAAGATGCAGATTAAAGGATATCCATGAATTTTTTGAAGGAACAGGCCTTGGCTTTTCACCCTATGCAATTATAGAACAGGGCGAAATATCAACTCTAATCTCTATGAAACCCCTTGAGAAAAGGGAATTAATTGAAGAAGCCGCAAAAATCATTTCCTTTAAAAACAGAAAAAAATCGGCCCTTTTAAAACTGGAACTTTCAGAAAAAAATTTATACAGGGTAAAAGACATAATCTCTGAAATAGAAAAGAATTTAAGAAGTCTAAAAATACAGGCAGGAAAGGCAAAAAAATATCTACAATACAAATCTCTAAAGAGGAACCATTTAAAATTTTACATCAGGGAAAAGGTAAAGGATCTCCTTGCAAAAATGGAAGATCTGGAAAGTAAACTTTACAATCTGGAGGAAAAAATAGAAGGAGAAGAGGAGAATCTAAAAACCATTCAGATGGAAAGAGATGGGTTAGCAAAAAAAATAAAGGAGACCACAATCAAAATAACCTCATTGAGTGATCTAAAAAACAGTTTAAAAAATGAAAACAGCCAAATTCTAACAGGTGAAAAGTATAAAAAAGAAAAAATAGAAAATAACAAGAAAAGAATTGAAAAAATAAGGGGAGAGATATTTGAATCTACAGAAAGATTAAACTGGTTAAAAGATCAACTTGAAGAAAAAGAAAGGAAGTTAGAGGAACTAAAGGAAAAATTTTTCAAAATGAAAGAGAAATTTAAAGATGAAGAATCGAATTTTAAATCCCTTTTAAACAGAGAAAAAGAGATTAAAGAAAAAATAGAAGAAAAAAAGGGAACTATTACCTCTCTTGAAAGCAAAAGAATAAACCTAAACAATGAATTAATTGTAAATGGAGAAACAATAAAAAATATCTCAAGGGAAAAAGAGAGGATTGAAAAGGACATTAAAAGTATAAATAACACTGTTGAAGAACTTGACATAAAAAGCGTTCATCTAATTAGAAAAAAAGAAAAAGTTGAAGAAGAGATGGATGAACTAAATGCCCAGCGGGATGAATATACATACCTTTTAGAGGAATTGGAATCAAAAATTTTAAGTCTTAAAGGGGAACTAAATTCATTAAGAGGAGAGAAAGAGGGTTTAAAACATAAGATAAATACATTGCTACAACTTGAAGCGAACAGAGATTTTTATTCAAAAGAGACAAAGCAAATTCTCAAAAAAATTGAAGGATTAAGTGGCTTCAGAGGAATACTGTCAGACTTCATCAATCCCGGGGAAAAATATGTGGAGTTGATAGAATCTTTCATGTCCTCATATTTTGATACCATCTTAATAAAAAGTGAGAAAGTGGAAGAGATTATAAAAAACATTGAAAATCTGGAAACTAAAGCATTACTCTCCATTCCATGTAAGAAAAAAGTCCCGAAGAGTAAAATTACAGGAGAAAAAATTCTTGGAAAAATTAAAGACTTTTTAATCATTGACCCAAAATTTAATCCCTACCTGGAAAATTATCTAACCGACCTATTTGAAACCACTATAGTTAAAGACTTAAAAACAGCCCTAAAACTCTATGAAGATTATCCCCATGAGCAGTTTCTCACTGAAAGTGGTATTTTAATTGGCAAAAATGGGATGATTTTGATAAATGGTGAAAGCAACAAAGGGATACTTTCCTTCAGAAAGGAAAAAAGAGATTTAGAAAAAAGAGAAAAATTCGTAAGTGAAAAAATTGAAGAAATAGAAGGAATGGTTTTTGAATATGAAAGTAAAAGAGAGGATTTGTTTATAAAAAAAGAAGAATGTGAGGAAAGACTATCCCAACTCAAAGTTGAATTTGAAAACCTCAAGAGAGAAATTGAAGAAAATAAATGGGAGAGGAAAAGACTTTCAAAAAGGCTTGATTTTTTTAATCAAGAATCCAGCAGGCTTGAAAAAGAAAAGAACATGCTTGAGGAAAAAAGAAGAGATCTTTCACAAAGGGTTGAAAAAATTTCAAAAACACTTGAAGAGGCAAAAAAGAAAATTGCAGAAAATATGGAAGAACTGAAAAAGATAGGAAATGAAATAGAAAGAAGAAGGGAAAGTTTTTACATAAGTAAAAACGACATAAACTCCATGGAAAAGGAGATGGGACTTCTAAAAGATGTCATAAACCAATTCAAAGAACAGATGGAATCCAGGAAAAGAAGTATAGAAAAATTTGAAAGGGAGGCAAATTCACTTAAAAGCGAAATAACCTTGATAGAAGCAGAACTTGAAAGTGAAAATAAAAAATATCATAAGAACAAAGTCAAAATAGAAGAAATTGAAAGAGAACTCACCAGAATTATTAAACAAAAAAATGTACTTGAAAATAAATTAATATTAAGAGAAAGAGAAATCGGCGAATGTAGAAAGCATCTTGACTTTTTTAAAGAAGAAAAGAATGAAATTGAACTTAAACTGATTGAAGTTAAAGGAGAAATAAAAAACAATGAGGTGATATGTGAAACTGAACTCAACATGGGCATAAATGAAATCCTACATGAAGAGTATTCCCAAAAGGGAATGGAAGAGAAGGGAATGACACCCCAGGAAGCATATGAAAAATACTTATTTTACAAAGAAAAGATTTTGAGAATGGGTTCCATAAATCACATGGCAATTGAGGAATATGAGAAAGAACGTAAAAGGCTTGAATTTAACTTAAAACAAAAAGAAGATATTGAGGAATCAATACAATCTACCAAGGAAGCCATCAGTGAAATGGAAAAAAAATCCCTCAGAGAATTTCTAAAAACCTTTAAAGAAGTAAATAAAAATTTTAAAGAGACATTTAAGGAACTATTTGGAGGAGGATATTGCCAATTAAAATTGATAGATGAAGAAAATCCACTTGAAAGTGGAGTGGACATAGTTGCATCCCCACCGGGTAAAAAATTGCAAAATATTATGCTCCTTTCAGGCGGTGAAAAGGCATTAACAGCCCTTGCACTTTTAATTGCCCTATTCAAATATAGGCCCGCTCCCTTTTGCATATTAGATGAAGTTGACGCTCCTTTAGATGATGCAAATGTGGACAGATTTCTTAAAATGGTTGAAAAACTTACCAGCAAAACTCAATTTATCATCATGACACACAATAGAAAGACAATGGAAATCGGGAAAAACATATATGGCATAACAATGGAAGAAGCGGGCATCTCAAAGGTTGTTTCCATTAAGTTAAAAGGCGAAAAAAAATTGGTATCCTGAAAATGGAAAAAGGAAAACTCTACATAGTGGCAACACCCATTGGAAATCTAAAAGATATTTCAGATAGAGCCCGAGAGACACTGAAAAAAGTCGACATAATTGCATGTGAGGACACCAGAATCACAAAAAAATTGCTCAACTTTCTGGATATTAAGGGGAAAACTCTCATTTCTTACTACACACACAAGGAAAGGGAAAAAGGAGAAAAACTAATCTCATACCTGAAAGAGGGAAAAGATGTGGCCCTTGTTTCAGATGCCGGAACCCCTAACATTTCAGATCCAGGCAGGGGTATTTTAAAGGAAGCCTTTTTAGAAAACATAAAGATAATACCAATTCCGGGGCCAAGTTCCCTCTGTGCTGCAATTTCCATTTCTCCCTTTGAAGGAGATTATTTATTTCTTTCATTTATTAAAGAAAAGGGCAAAAAACTGGAAAAATTTTTAATGAAACACTCAGAAAAAAAAGAAAATTTAATCTTTTTTCAATCCCCCAGCAGGGTAAAAGAAACTTTAAAAATCCTTTCTGAGATAACCCCTTCAAGAAAACTTTTATGTATCAGAGAACTCACAAAAATCTTTGAAGAAATAATATTGGATGAATGTATAAAGGTGTATGAAATTTTTAAAAACAGAAAAGAAATAAAGGGTGAATTCACCTTCATTTTAAGGGGAAAAGAAGATTCTACCAATTTAAACCCCAAAAGTGAGGAAATACTTGAAAAATTCAAAAAACTCAAAGAAGAAGGGTATTCACTCAAAGAAAGTGCTAAAATACTATCTATATTTTTTGAAACTGGGAAAAATAAAATTTATGAAATCCTGATAGGAAAGAGAAATTGAAAAAGAAAATACTATTTGTCGTAAAAAGTCTATACACAGTTGAAAGATATGGAGTTATGCTACTTTCTGCCTTAGCAAAAGGGATGGGTTGGGAAAGTGACCTTCTTATACTTGAGGGGAAAAAATGGGAAAAATGGAGAGAAAAAATTGAGAAATTCTCTCCAGAAATAATTGCATGTAGTGTTATGACAACTGAATTTGATTCAGTAATGGAATTTATAAAAAGAGTTAAAGAAAAATTTGGACTTTTTACAATAATGGGTGGCCCCCACCCAACATTTTTCCCTGAATTCTTCGAAAAATTTAAAGATTTTCTGGATGTCATATTCGTTGGAGAATCTGAAATAAGTTTTCCAGAATTCTTAAAGGAATATGAAAATGAAAAAAATTTTAAATCCATAAATGGGATCTGGTTCAAAGATGAATCCGGAAAAATTATAAAAAATCCACCCGCTCCACTTGTGGAAGACCTTGATTCCCTTCCCTTTGCAGACAGAGAACTAATGGTTAAGGGAGATCCACTGTTAAAAAATTCTTCCTTTCACTTCTTTTTTGCATCAAGGGGGTGCCCCAATAAATGCACATACTGTTTTAACCACAAATTCAACCAGTTATTTAAAAATTGTGGGAACCTCTACCGAAGAAGGTCTCCTGAAAATCTTATCTCAGAAATGAAATATGTCAGGGAAAAATTTGGAATGAACTTCGCCTATATTGATGATGATATCTTCACCATGTGTAGTAATAAATGGCTTGAAGAATTCAGTTCTCTTTACAAAAATGAAGTTGGGGTACCCTTTATTTGTAATACCCATGTGAATTTTATTGACGAAGAAAAGATAAAAATCCTGAAAGATGCTGGTTGTAAAGTCGTATGCTTTGGCATAGAATGTGGAGATGAAAAAATCAGAAGAGAAATCCTGAAAAGAAATATAACGGATTCAAAAATACTTGAAACAGGTAAATTACTCAGAAAGTATGGAATAAAATTCATAACTCAAAATATTTTGTTATTACCCACAAATGAACCATTAAGAACCGATTTCAAAACACTTGACCTGAACATAAAATGTAAACCGGACTTTGCCATATCTCAACTTTTTTATCCTCTACCCAAAACCGAATTAACTGAATATGCAATTAAAAATGGTTTTTTTGATCCAAAAACTGCAAAAATGCCTGAAAGGACCAATTCCTTTTCAGCCCTCCAATTCCCAAATAAACGGGAAAAGAAAAAATCTGAAAGATTACATAAACTATTTGGGGTGTCGGTAAATTTTCCTTTTTTGAGACCATTTCTCCCATTTTTAATATCACTTCCTTTAGGGTGGTTTTACTCTGTTATATACATTCTATACTTTGGGATATATTTCAAATTTAAAATAGAGGGAGAAAAAAAAGGCTTTAAAGAGATTGTTTTCTACCTTAAAAGTTTCGTGAATTCTCTCTCCACTTTTATTAAAATTCCCTTTAAGAAAAAGGAGACAAACACATGAAGTTAGTTGGAGATTTACACAACCACACCTATTTTTCTGACGGAAAACTTTCCCCTTATCAGATAATTTCAACATATGCAAGGTTAAACTATAAATTAATATCCATAACGGATCATGATACATTAAAAGGCTATTTTGAAGCAATGAGATTCAGAAATATGACGCCCAACATGAAAATAATTCCAGGTTGCGAACTCACAATTTCATTTCTAAATGGAAAGAGAAAGTTCTCAATCCATCTTCTTTTGTACTTCAAAAAAGAGGATGTGTTCAACAGGGAATTTTTAAACGAGTTTGAAAAAATAACAGATCTTGCAAGGGGAAATGGGTTGTTAAAAAGAAGGCTTTCAAAAATGAAGGAAATTTTTGGGAAGGAACTGGAAAATATAAGTGAGGATGACTTTAAAAAAATAAAGGGAGTTATAACCAGAAAACAAATATTTGAAACCTTAATAAAAAAGGGCATGGAGGAAAAAAGGGCACGGGAAATACTTTCAAATAGTTCTCCTGCATATATTCCATCGGGAATCCCCTTAAGTGAAGTAATACCCTTTTTAAAAAAATACAAAATGATTAAAGTTATGGCACATCCTGCAGTGGGATCTTCTGATAATGACAACTATGAAAAAGATGTGTACCCTCCAATAGAAGAAGTAATACCCATTATAAAAGAATTTCACGATTTAAAGATAATAGATGGTATTGAAATTTTTTATCCTGCACACAAAAAAGAACACATGGAGCAACTAAAAAATTTAGGAAAAGAACTCAATTTAAAACTCTTTACAGGTGGATCTGATTGCCATGATTTAAAAAAAAGACCGCCTGCAAAGGCAGGAATGGATTTGCAACTTGTAAAAAACTTCCTTAAAGTATATGATAACCTTTAATAAATACATATCTGAATATGGAGGAATAATGAAAGAAAAATCCCTACTTCCAATTCTTCTACTTTTAATAATTACAGTAGTTTCGCTATCTTCCTGTAAAAAAGAGAAAAAACTTCACTTTAACAACCAAATTGAAATAACCCTTGGAGTATTTCCCACCAAAAATTTGGAGAAAATTTCCATTGCCCAAATAAAAACAATGGTTGAAAAATCAAATATTCCTGAAGATATAAAAAGGACAATCAGTGAAGAAATTTTAAAAGACAACCTCCTGAAAGTGGAAATAAAGGGACCGGAAGAGATTGAGTTCCCAAATGTCTCCTATGTAAAGACCTTCGGATTTGGATTTGACGATGAAAAGGCAGTGGAGTGTGCATCTGCCGGAAGTTTGATACTGCTTTCCTACACTTCAGACACAGAGAACATTCTTCAAAAAAACCTCGCTCTTATGTGGATAACTTATCTACTTGCAAAAAAATTTGACGGTTTTATCTACGATTTAAACTCCAAAGAACTATTTACCACAGATTACTACGATCAAATAAATCTAAAAAACAATTTCAAGGATTTAAGGATACATATTCTCGTACAAAAATACGCTTACACCCCCGGGTCCTACAGAATAGTCTCCCTGGGAATGAATAGATTTGGAATTCCAGATTTTGAAATAAGAGACTTTAAAACTACTGCATCAATAGCCCTTGAAAGATTGGTATATGGAATCTGCAGAAAGTTTTTAGAACTGAGGATTAACAACAAAAATCTGACGAAATTCCCCAAAGAAATTTCTCTATCTGTTGGAGAAATATACAAAGCCACAGGAGAAGAAAATAAAATAGAAGGAAAGCAAAAGGAAGAAATAGTAAAGGCATCCTTTAAACCTGGTTCCTATGAAAATGGAGACAGTCAAAAAAATATTGTGAGAATTTATCCGCCAAAGGGAATGGATATGGACAAATGGTGTGAAGATGTATCTGGAAAGGTTGCAGGTTTTATAATCAAGCGAAAATATGACGTAAACAGAGAAATTCTAAAGAAAATATATGAAGAGGCACAAAAAAATCTACCACAATTTAAAGAATTATTTAAAAATAGAGGTAAAAAGGATTCATTTTTTGCCAAAATTTCCATTAAATGCTCCAATATTGAAGAATTCATCTGGTTAAAAATAACCGGTGAAAAAGATGGAAAATACCTTGGACTGGCACAGGGAGATGCGGCTGGATGCCCAAATGTCACAGCCGGTACTCCCTTTTATTTTAGTGACAAAGATATAAAGGATTGGATAGTAATACTTGAAAATGGAAAAATATTTGGAGATTTTGGAAAGAAAATAAAATAATTTTTACATTTTTTACTTTTATTGTAAAATTTACTTTAAGTATAAACCAAGAGGTTAAAAATGGGGAAAAAAATATATCGCATTCTGGTTATAAATCCCGGTTCCACTTCTACAAAATTGGCCTACTATGAAAATGAAAAGGAAATCTTTTCAGAAACCATCAGGCACTCAACCGAGGAATTGAATCAGTTTACAAGAATTTGTGATCAGTTTTGCTTCAGACATAGAAGCATCGCCTCTTTTTTAAAGGAAAGGAATATAGATATCAGTAAACTGGATACGATAGTGGCAAGAGGTGGACTTACAATGCCTGTACCAGGTGGAACATACCTTGTAAATGAAGCAATGCTTGAACATCTAAGAAAATGTGTTATGGGGGCACATGCCTCAAATTTAGGGGCAATCCTTGCCCACGAACTTGCAAAATCCCATGGTATACCATGCTATATTGTTGACCCTGTAGTAGTTGATGAAATGGAAGAAATTGCGCGTTTATCAGGTCTAAAGGCCCTTCCAAGAAAAAGTATTTTCCACGCTCTAAATCACAAGGCAGTTGCAAGAAAAGTGGCAAAGGAAATCGGAGGAAAGTATGAAGATTTCAATTTCATCGTTGCACACATGGGAGGCGGTATTTCAATAGGAATACATAAAAAAGGAAGAGTTGTGGATGTAAATAACGCCCTTGATGGTGAAGGCCCTTTTACCCCTGAGAGATCAGGAACTCTCCCTGTGGGGGATTTGGTAAGAGAGTGCTTTAGTGGAAGGTACACCCTTGAATATGTCTTAAAAAAGATAAAAGGTAAAGGTGGAATAGTCGATTACCTTGGCACAAATAATATGAAAAAGGTATCTGATGAGGTTAAAAAGGGAAATAAAGAATGGCAACTTATTTATGAGGCAATGGCATATCAGGTGGCAAAGTGTATAGGTGCTATGGCAACAGTTGTAAATGGTGAGGTGGATAGAATAATCCTCACAGGAGGTATCGCCTACGATGAAATGTTTGTCAACTGGATAATAAATAGGGTAAAATTTATTGCACCGGTGGTGGTTTATCCTGGAGAGGAAGAAATGAGGGCACTTATGGAGGGTGCACTCAGGGTTTTAAAAGGTGAAGAGAGACCAAAAATATATGGCTACTTCTGGAGGTAAGAATGATTAGGAACTTTGACCAATTGATAAAAGAGGTAAAGGGAAGCAAGACAAAAAAAATTGCAGTTGCATATGCCCACGACAGGGATGTAATCGAAGCCCTATTAAAGGCCAAAGAAGAAGACATCGCAGATGGAATTCTTGTGGGGCCACGGGAAAAAATTGAAGAGATATTAAGAAATTTAAATGTAGAAAAGGACAGATTTGAAATTGTTGATGAAAAAGATGAAAGGGAATCGGTAAAAAGAGCAATTTCTCTTGTAAAAGAAGGAAAGGCAGATGTCTTGATGAAGGGGCTCTGTTCAACTGCAACCCTTTTAAAGGGAGTTTTAGATAAAGAAAATGGGTTCAGGACAGAAAGGCTATTATCCCATCTTGCAGCATTTGAAGTTCCCGCATATCACAAATTAATTCTCATGAGTGATGCTGCAATGAATATTGCTCCCAATTTAAATCAAAAAATAGATATCATAAAAAACAGTGTTGAAGCGGCACACAAATTGGGGATAGATATACCAAAGGTTGCACTTCTTGCAGCAGTTGAAAAGGTAAATCCTGAAAATATGCCCTGCACAGGAGATGCAGCCATAATCACAATGATGAACAAAAGGGGACAGATAAAGGGATGTATAATAGATGGACCACTTGCTGTGGACAACGCCTTTTCAAAAAAGTCCTGTGAGGTAAAGGGAATCAAAAGTGAAGTTGGTGGAGATGCAGATATTGCCATAGCTCCGGAAATTGAAACTGGGAACTGCTTTTATAAGGTTTTAAGTTATCTGGGAGGTTTTAAAACAGCCGGAATTATTGTGGGGGCAAAAAGACCAATCGTACTTACATCAAGAGCAGATTCTGAAGAGACAAAATTTCTCTCCATTGCCTTTGCAATGAAAACAAGTTAAAAATTTTTTTTAAAGGAGTCTTTATGTCAAAAATAAAAGCAGCAAAAAGGACCTTTGAAATTACATATGCCATAAGAGATATAGTCTTGGAAGCAAACATTGCAAGGGAAAAGGGAAAGAAAATTCTTCCCCTTAACATAGGAGATCCACTCCAATACGACTTTGAAACGCCAAGACATCTAATCGAAGCAGTCTATAATGCAATGCTAAATGGGAAAAATGGGTATTCTCCTTCCGATGGAATAGAGGAAGCAATCTCTGCGATAAAAAAAGAAGCCCTTAGAAAGGGGATAAAAAGTGTAAATTACATCTTTACTGCAACAGGTGCCTCAGAAGCCATAGAACTTGCGATGACTGCCCTTGTAAATGAGGGGGAAAATGTCCTCATCCCGTATCCAAGTTATCCGCTATATAGCGCTGTTTTAAAAAAACTGGGGGCGGAAGAAAGGCCCTACTATCTTGATGAAGAAAACCACTGGCAACCTGATGTAAGTGATATAGAATCAAAAATAGATAAAAATACCAGGGCCATTGTTTTAATTAACCCAAATAATCCAACAGGATCTGTCTACTCTAAAGAAATATTGCTCCATATAATTGAAATTGCTAAGAAAAACGATATCGTAATATTCTCAGACGAAATATATGACAAATTAATACTTGAAGAGGAAACAATTCACTACTCCACCGCCTCTCTGGATGAAGAGGTCTGTGTCATCACCCTGAATGGGCTCTCAAAATCCTATATAGCCCCCGGATGGAGGATGGGGTGGTGCATTGTAAGTGGAGATAAGGAAAAATTGGAAGATTTTCTACCAGCCTTACAAAAACTCGTAAGGGCAAGGATATGCGCAAACCATCCTGAACAATACGCCATAAAAACTGCCCTTGAAGGTGATCAAACACATCTGAAGAAAGCCATAGAAACCCTTAAAGAAAGAACTGAATATTCTCTGAAAAGGTTGAATTCAATTAAAGGAATTAGAGCAATAAAGCCCAAAGGAGCATTTTACATATTTCCTTCAATAGATATTCCCATTTCTGACTTTGAGTTTGCCAAAAGACTTGTACATGAAACCGGGGTGCTTGTGGTACATGGAAGTGGATTTGGTCAAAAAGAGGGTACCAAACATTTCAGGGTCGTAACCCTTCCAGATATGAAAACTCTTGAAAAAAGTTATGACCTCATAGAAGAGTTTATCAGGAAAAACTTCTGAGATGAAATTTAAATTTCTAATTGCCTTCTTAATCTGCTCTACTTTCCTATTGGGGGAAAGTTTAAATAAATCAATAAGACTTAAAGATCTAAATTCCTATATAAACTTTTTATTGAACAAAAAAAATGGGGAAAGATTTGTAAAAGGAGAAGAGACACATGCAAAATGCATTTACCCTCTCTTAAGAAAGGAAAGTTTCATCTTTATCCACAATCCAATCCATAACACCCCCACAATATTTCAGGACGGTGAAATTTTTAACTCAGGGATTTTTCTGGAAAGTGATGAAAAAAACCCCATAATACTCATAAGACCAATAGATGACAGCCAGGAGATAGAGTTCATCCTCTCCATAAAATTTAATAAAAGATCCCTCAAATCCAGAAAAAAAGTTGAGAGGGCAATTTTCATGATAAATTTACCTCTAATATTTTCTCCGGAGATAAAAATTGAAAGCGTAAATATAAGGGGAGGAAATTTAAAAAATTTTTACCTGAGGAAATTTTATAAACTCTTTCCAAGGATAATAGTAGAATTCATAAGAAAAGAAAAAAGTGAGTTTATATCAATAAACATAAGAGGAAAGATAATCCTTAATAGATATGATCCCACCATCCCCACAGACAGAGCGTCGAATCTTCCTGAGATTAAAATTTTTTCAAGTCCCCTGCCAAATAGGGAATATAAAAATGATTATGAAAAAAAATTTTTTTCAAAAATAGCAAAAAAAATAAGGGAAAATCAAAAAAGTGAATATGAAATACTTCTAAAAACAGTAAACAGTGTATGTGAAAACATGATCTACCTCCAGAATGATACCTTCTTCACACCATTTCAAATCCTACTAAACAAAAAGGGGGACTGCAATGATTACGTGAGAATCACAAGTGCCCTTCTGAGATTTAATCACATCCCCGTGAGGGAAATTTATGGGGCAATATTCGACTATAACATCCTTGAAAAACACACCTGGCTGGAAGTTGGTTTTCCCGAAAGAGATGAAAAAATAAAGTGGGTAATTGTGGATCCCACACTTGCAGATAGGGAAAAGAAGGAAGCAAGAAGGGAAAAGTATGTGGGCACCAAAAAGGAGTATTTCATATATCCGATAAATATAAAAATTGCCTCCAGTAAGACACTTGAATTAAAAGAATACGACATATTTTTAAACAGTAATGGGAAATTCAACATCCTGAAATCTTCATCAAATATAACAGGGGAAGTTGAAAGGGTATTAGAGAAATATTTAAAACAAAAGAGTTCCCTCATCTCAAAACTAAAACTGAGAATTTATAAAGATTTTCCAGCCCAGAAATTTGGCAACATAAATATTCTCAAAAGCAATGGGAAAGGTTTTACACTCTCCATGGTGATAGACTTTCTTGGAAATGTGAGTGTATCAATCTCAATGGAAAATGGCACCAGCACAGAAGACCCCATCCTGAAGAACTTCAAAAACATATTCAATAAAATAAAGATAAAAAATCTAAAATCATGCATAGACTTCAATTACACCTTCAACTCCAGAGTGGGAAATATAATAGGTGCAAAAATAAGTATGAGAAGATACCTATTTAGTATCAAAGGTAAAAGATTTCTTTCACTTTTAAAAGAAAATTTCATTTACCCAAAAGATTTCAACAAATTAAACTGTTTCCTCAATAATTTAAATTACAAAAATATCTATCCTATCCTCAACAATTATTTAAATTCAAAATTAATGAAGGAAAAACTCTTTAATCGCTAAAACGTGAAAGATCTCCCCCAAAAATTTATTTGAATAAAGATGTAAAGTAATTTAAAATGGAGACTATTTGGTGTTGGTATATATATGGAAAAGGTCAGCGACTTTAAAAAAGAAGAACTTTACGAAATAGTTCTAAAAGAAGATAAGAGACCCATAAAAAAGGCCATCTTAATAGCAATAGTGGTACATCTTGTTATCTTTATAATAAAATTCCCGGAACTTACAGGTAAAAAAGACAATATTATATACACCATTACCAATATTAAGAGATTATCCCCACCAGCTAAAAAATTGGGAGGCCCCAAAAAAAACAATCCGGTAAAAAAAGTGGTAAAAAAATCCTCACCCAAGAAAATTTCTGTTTCAATTCCAGTACCTGACTTAACCCCTGACCAACCGGAACCTGTTTATGAAGAGGCCAAGGAAACACTTCCCGATGTGGTTGATCAACTTTCAGATAACATCAATCTTGGAGAAATTGAAGGGCCTCCAGGGGGCGGTGGAGGTGGCCCACTTGCCGGTGAAGGTGAAGGCAGTGGAGGAAATGGCGTATACAGAATTGGTGGCGGTATAACCCCTCCAGTTTTAATCCACAAAGAAGACCCAAAATATACGGATGAAGCAATTAAAAATAGAATAACGGGAGTGGTACTCCTATATGGTATTGTGAGGAAAAATGGAAGGGTTGACAGTTTAAAAGTTATAAAAGGATTGGGTTATGGACTTGATGAAGAGGCAATCAGAACAGTCCAAACTAAATGGAAATTTAAACCCGCATTAAAAGATGGAAAACCAGTTGACTGCTACATAACTATTGAAGTTGATTTTACTATCTATTGATCTCTTCTGTCTTTTTCTTTAATTTTTTTAATATTTTTTCCTTATATTTTTTTCTCTTATTTTCAAGTCTTTTCCTGTGGCGTTCATTTATTTTTCCCCAGAATTTATAAAAATATTGAATCATAGAAACAACTGCAACCACAAGGACAATCCAGAGCATTATTTCTCCCAAAAATTCTAAAATTCCCCCATATTTTGAGCCCAACAATAAAAGAGAAATTGCCACAACTTGAAAAAACATTTTAATCTTGCCAAGTATAGAGGCTTTTATTGTTATCTTTTCAATTGATGCGGCACTTCTCAATCCAGTTACAGCAAACTCCCTTCCCACAATTACGACAACCATCCATGCAGGAACAATATGGAGTTCAACCAGAGAAATAAAGGCAGAAGAAATAAGCAGTTTATCCGCTATGGGATCAATTAACATTCCAAAAAAGGTTACCTGGTGTTTTTTACGCGCTATATAACCATCTAAAAAATCCGTTAAAGAAGCAGATAGAAAGATAATTGTGCCCCAAATCTCCTTATTGGGAGCCCGAGTAAGTAATATTACCACTAAAATGGGTACCAAAAAAACCCTTAAAAGAGTCAATAAATTAGGTATATTCATTTTAACCAAGTTTAGAAAAATCTGAAATTACCGTATCATTGCCAAGAACAGTGTTTCTCACCAATTTAACCCCCTTTCCTATCAAACACCCCTTACAAATGATTGCTCCATTTACGAAACTACCCTCTTTAATTGTAACTCCATTCCATATAATGGAATCCTCAATTACAACATTATCCTCTATGATACAACCAGCCCCAATCACACTATTTCTTATCTTTACTCCACTTTTAATTATCGTATCATTGCCAATCACATATCTTTTATCTCTATTAAATTCACTTATAAACCTTTTCTCAAAAAACTCAGATATGGTAACTTTTTCATTTAGAAAATCAAAATTGGCAAGCCTATAGTTTTCTATGGTACCTATATCACGCCAATAGTTTTCTGTTTTAAAAGTCTTTATCAAAATATTTTTTTCATTAATCAACAGAGGTAAAAGTTCCCTCTCTATTGAATAATATTGACCATCCGGTATAAAATCCAGAATATCCCTTTTGAAAAAGTAAACTCCAGTATTTGCAAGGCCTCCACTTGATATCTCATCACTTTTTGGCTTTTCTATAAAATTTTTCAATACCCCACCACCATTTACAAGAGCCATACCACACTCATTTAGATTTTCCACATGAGAAACAACCAAAAGACCATGGGCATTGGAATTTTTAAAACTATTTATGGCCTCAGACAAATCACCACAGAGTAAAATATCTCCATTAATCACCATAAAATAATCTTCAAGAAGATGTGCCGCATTCTTAATTGCACCAGCTGTACCTAAAACTTTATCTTCCACAAGATACGTTATCTTCACCCCAAAATTTTCACCCTCTCCCAATAAAGACCTGGAATATCTTGGATCGTGGGATGAGGTAATGATAACTTCATTTACACCAATTTCTTTTAATAATTCCATCTGATAAAAGATTAAAGGAACGTTCCCTATTGGTAAAATCACCTCTGGAAAATCTTTTGTAAGAGGAAGCAATTTAGTGCTTCTTCCACCTGCTAAAATTACTGCCTTCATAAAATTCCCCATTGAAAAATTTTATCTAATATTAATTATAACAAAAAAATTCAAATACACACATAAACTTCACAATCTTTACTTTTCAGGTTCAACAGTCAAAAGGTAAATTGCAAAACTTGCAAGCCAGTGGTCTCCCCCATAATTACCACTCATCACATTTCTCAATCCATATTCCCTGTGTTTTAAATAGCAGTTATACAAAAATTCCCTTTCTGCCCTGTCATCCACAATTTTATATATATCTTTAAAAGCCCATGCCTTAGAGAGATTAAGACCATCCATATGTATCATTTTGGGATCACTTTTATTACTCACGCCAACAGGTCGATTAAAATTCCTACATCTTTTGATCTTCTCAAAGGGTAAAAATTTTTTAAACCAACTATTAAATTCATTCCTGCTCAAAATCCTACACATCAAGTCTGCCTCAGTCAGAGCAGGCGATAAAAAAGCCTCCCCATCAGGTTCATATTCTATGGGATAATCCTCATCAGAATAGTAAAAATCTCTCGCCCTTTTCTCTATTAAATTTTTTAGTTTTTCATTTCCCACATAAATAGCATAGTCATAGGCATTTGAGAGAGCAAAAGCAGTGTTTGAGTGCTCTGAACTTCTTATTGGAAACTTTAAATTATTTAAATAATAGACAAATCTATCTACAATTACCCTTTCAAGGGGGCTAAAATACTTTTCCCATTTTTTCGTATATTCATTCTGAGGCCTTTTCTTTACCTCAAGTATTAATCTCAAAAGCCATCCCCATCCATAGGGCCTTTCAAAACTTTTAGTGTATGGATTTTTAAAATAATCAGCCTCTTTTAAAAGTTTTCCTTCTGTAAAATGGGCATCTAATCTTTCATATATCCTTTTTGAAAGGGAAGAATCTGGAAACAACTTTGCTATTTTTAAAAGCATCCAGTGTCCATGTACAGAAGAGTGGTAATCAAAACATCCAAAAAATACTGGATGTTTTTCCCTTGTAATTTTGACATCCTCTATGGAATTTAAAACATCGGCAGGCTTGTTGGGATACTCTCTATCAATACATTTTAAAGCAAGAGAAGAGAGATCTGTTGCCAACTTTAAATCAAACTTTTTTTCACCACAAAAAAAGAAATTGGGAAAAAGAAAAAAAAAGAGAAGAAAAAAACTCCACTTCATGTCAATCCCCCATAACGAAAATGAAAAAGGGAGGTAAGACCTCCCATATGTAAATTTACTTATTTAACTCCTCTATGAGTTCCCTAAGGCACTCATAAAACCTTTCAGTGGATTTAATCCCCACTTTCTCTTCCGGAGAGTGGGCTCCAAAAATGTCAGGGCCAAAGGAAATGGAATCAAGTCCCCCACACTTTTCCCCAATAATTCCACACTCAAGTCCTGCATGAATTGCCTTTACGTCTACTTTTCCTAAAACTCTTTCAAAAACACCCTTTGCAACCTTGAGAACCTCAGAATCGGGATTTGGAGTCCACCCAGGATACCCCTTGTCCTGCTCAATTTCAGCACCTATTAATTCTCCAAGGGCCCTGTGATAATCTCCCATCCAATCTATACTACTTGCAACAGAACTTCTATGACTGGAAAGTACTTCAAACATACCATCTTTTAACTTTGCAACAGCAAGATTTGTGGATGTTTCAACAAGTCCCTCCACTGCCGCACTCATAGATATTACCCCATGGGGCAAACTCATTAAAAAGTTTACCATTTCATCTGTGGAGGTTAAATCACAAATAAAATCACTCCTCTCATCTTCTACAACAGAATAGGAAAAATTGGGTTCTGTAATCTTATATTCTTCCTTTAAAAGTTCACAAAATTCCTCAAACATCTTTTTAGTTTCATCCTTTATCCTACCATTCACTGCAATTCCCACCTCTACCTCTCTGGGAATGGCATTGTGTTTATCTCCACCATCAAAGTGGTATATATTGTAATTTACACTCTTTCTTAAGTAATATAAAGCCCGCGCCATTAACTTTATGGCATTTCCTCTACCTTCATGTATATTAAGTCCAGAATGTCCTCCCCTTAAACCTTCTATTTTCAACTTTAAAAAACTCATTTCAAAGGAGGGCTCTTCTTCGGTAATATAAAGGGAAAATTTAGTGTCCCTTCCACCTGCACAACCTATATAAATTACACCTTCCTCTTCAGAATCCAGATTTAACAAGATTTTTCCAGAAACCATATTTGGATCCAGATTAAAAGCCCCAGTAAGTCCAGTTTCCTCATCAATAGTAAATAGAGCTTCTATTCTCCCGCTTTTCAAATTCTCATCTTCAAGAATTGCAAGAGCCGCAGCCACACCTACTCCATTGTCAGCACCAAGGGTGGTACCATCAGCCCTGAGCCAATCTCCATCCACCACAAGTTTTACACCCTCTTTCTCAAAATCATGTTGAGTATCCTTGTTTTTCTCACAAACCATGTCAATATGTCCCTGCAAAATGATGGTGGGCTTATCCTCAAACCCAGGATCTGCTTTTTTAATTATTACAACATTTCCGACCTCATCAACCTTGTATTCAAAGCCTTTCTCCTTAGCAAAAGAAATTAGATATTCCCTCACCTTTTCTTCATGCTTTGAACACCTTGGAATCTTGGAAATCTCCTCAAAATGATGCCATAACTTTTCTGGTTTTAATCCTTTTAATATTTCAGCCACTTTCTACCTCCTAAATTCTTATTTTCTCAATAAAAATGTAAATCCATTTTACCATTTTTTATAAAAAAACCATAATTCATTTTCTCCTTCTTTTCATCGGGGGGCAATCTTTCTTCTATCTCATAGATGTAAACCCTTTCAAGTGGCAACTTCCCAAAATAAAGTTTGAAGGGATAAAATCCCCAATAATCACTGTAAAGACCACATTTCAATTTAGAATTCATGACATAAATGGGAAATGGTGGATATACATCCATCTGGCCAATTTCTTTTCCATAGGGTTCCCTTTCATATCCAGTTTCATATGTGGAAGCAACTTCCGTTTTAATTAAAATATCTCCCGGGCTTACCCTCCTATCATATCTTAAAATCTGTTTTCCACCACCCTTTTCAATATAATATCCCAGATCCCAGTGGGCAGCATACCATATTTTTTGGGAAGAATACTTTTTAAGTATCTCCTTTGAGATCTTCTCATATCCCTTTGAAAACATGATATCTCCCGTGGATACAAGAATTGACACCAATAAAATGGTGGAAAAAAAGAAAATTTCCATCCTTCTGCCAATCTTCAATTTCCCATCCTCTTTTAATCTGACGAAAATAAGCAAAATTGGTGGTATAACAATAAGATAGTACCTTGCAGCACCGTGGGGTGAAATCAAAATTTCATAAAATAGAAAAAGTAAAATCCACGCCTTGAAAAATTTCATATCTCCATCCCCTTTTTCAAAAAGCAAAACAAAAAACATGAAAATGGTGGCAAAGAAAATGAACAGAAGAAGTGCCCTGCCATAGAATCCATATTCAGATAAAAAAAATTGTGATGGAATAAAGGTAATTAAAAAGAGGGTAAAGAAAAGTTTTGCATAAATCCTTTTTGAAAAAATGAAAAAAAAGGGAGAAAAAAGAGATAAAAAACCCACTGAAATGAAAAAATAAAACATTTTGGATAAGATCAGATTTTCAGAGTGGCTTTTCATCTGAGAAAGAAGCAGGTAAATATCCCTGAAAACAAATCTTCCTGAATAGGCATAGACACTACATATCCAGAACATAAAAAGTAAAAAAGCTGGCAAAATCGCCCACATAAAATATCTTAACTTCCACTTTTTTCTAATGACAATCAAAATAAAAACTAAAGGAATAAAAAATATTGAGTTTAATGATATCAATATGGACATCCCTCCTAAAAATGAGCCAGAGAGGATTTTTAACCAACTATTTTCATCAAGCCCATAGTCGATTAAAACAACCCCGGCGAGAAAAAATGAAAATGAAGGTATATCCATCATAAGAGTGTGGGAAGAAAAGGAAATAATAGGGAGAGAGACAAATAAAAGAGAGTAAACAAAATACCCTCTTACATATTTCTTCAATAGAAAGTAAATGGATGCTGAAAGTATTAAGAAAAACAGGACAAAGGAAATGTGTAGGGCAAGAATTGAGTCAGAAAAAATTTTCTCCACAAGTGCCATATAGTAATACAAAAGAGGAGGATGGGAATAGGAGAGCATATCTGGCCATATTTTACCATTCCAGATAAAGGGAGAGGCAAGCGGATTTAACTCTCCACTTAAAATTTTCTTCGAAAAGGAGTAAAAGAGAAAGGAGTCAATGTGAACTCCCATAAGGGTGGAATAGGAAATATTACTAAAAAGCGCATAGAGGAGAATATAACCTAATTTCTTATCCTTCATTCAATTATCTCTTTTTCCTAAAGGAATAAAAAACCACATAAGATGTTAAGAGCAAAAAAAGAATATCTCTAAGCAAAAGTGGAAGACCCACCTTTGAAGACTCACTGAAATTGAAACATCCACAATTTGTATCTATCCCCATATAAATTGTATATAGAATCGCAAAGATAAAGGCCAGAAATAGAATAAAGGCTGAAAGAGAACTGCCCCTTTCAAAAACACCAATTATCAAAAAAACCCCTGTATAAAACTCAAGCCACGGCAAAAAAATTGCAATGCCATTTACTACTTCTTTAGAATGAAAAATCTTGTAGTTATAAATAACCTTTGCAAACTCATGGGGATGAACTATTTTATGCCAACTGGCATATAGGAAAATGAGCCCTATTATAAATCTCGACAAATAGTAGATAACTTTTTCTATTCCCACTCTATGGGATAACCCTTTTCCATCCATTCGTTCCATCCTCCAGTAAAAATATACACCTTTTTATATCCCTTATCTTTTAAAAATTTTGCAACATTTAAAGAAGCATGGCAATCCTTTCCATCACAATATACAACAATCTCCTCATTAGATCCCGGGGGACAAAACTGGGAAAATTCCTCCCAAAATTTCTCTTCATTTCCACTGGGAATATTGAAGGAAAACTTAATTCTTCCCTTTTTAAACTCTTCATTGGACCTTGCATCAATAAAAATGGCTCCCCTATCAAATTTTTCCTTTGCTCCAGTTAAATTAAGGACCGGTATATTTAATCCTTTTGCCTCTTTTTTAATATTGGGAGCGGGATTAAACTTTTTTAGGTTTATCCCTTCCAGATAAAAAGTATTAAAAATCATACCTGTAAAAATTGAAATAAATACTATAAATAAAAACTCCCAAAAAAATCTTTTCACACTCCTCCCCCCAAAAAATAAAACATAGATTTAATTTTACAATAATTTTAAAATTTTAAAAAGATATTTTATGAACATCCACTGGTACTGCCACAATTTTCACATTTATAACAGGCCCCATTTCTCACCATAATGGAACCACATTCCGGACATATAGGAGCATCAGACTGATAGTCAATTAAATGTTCACCGCCTTCGCTTTCACTTTCAGAGAGTTCAATGGAAACATTCTTAAGGGGAGGCTGAGGTTTTTGAATCCCTACGGATTTTTGTTTTTCCACTGGTAAAAACTTAAGTGCCAGCCACTTAAATATATAGTCCAAAAGAGATTTTGCATATTTTATATTTGGATCCTTTGTAAATCCAGAGGGTTCAAACTGGGTGTTTGTAAACTTGTTAACGAGCACCTCAAGGGGAACCCCATATTGTAAAGCCATGGAAACCGCTGTGGCAAATCCATCCATAAGCCCCGAAATTGTGCTTCCTTCTTTTGCAACCTCCAGAAAAATCTCACCTGGTTTACCATCCTCATACATTCCAACAATAATGTACCCCTCATAATTATTTATCTGAAATTTATGGGTAATGGCATTCCTCTCCCTGGGCAATCTTCTCCTCACAGGGAAAAGACCAACCTTTTTCTTTTTACTTGCAGATGTAGTCAAAGGTTGCATTCGCTTTGATCCATCCCTGTATACCGCAATGGATTTTAGACCAAGTTTCCAGGCTTCCAAATAAATATCTTTTATCTCTTCCACTGTAATGTTTTCAGGCAAATTGACTGTCTTTGAAATAGCTCCAGACAAAAAGGGTTGAACCGCTGCCATCATCTTAACATGTCCCATGTGATGAATAAATCTATTTCCCTTATGTGGTTTTAGTGCACAATCAAAAACCGGTAAATGCTCCTCCTTAATATCAGGGGATCCTTCAACCATGCCATTTTCCTCAACATATTCCAGAATTTTATTAATTTTCTCTTCTGGATAACCTAATCTTTTTAACGCCTTTTCCACTGAATTATTAACTATTTTAAGTACACCACCCCCCACAAGTTGTTTAAATTTCAAAAGTGCAATATCAGGCTCTATGCCAGTCGTATCACAATCCATCATGAAACCTATTGTCCCCGTGGGAGCAAGAACTGTAGCCTGGGCATTTCTAAAGCCAGATTTCTTCCCCTCTTTTACAACATCCTGCCATATGGAAAGTGCCTCTTTTTTTAAATACTCAGGGGAATTTTCTATTTTCTCAGTATAATCCAGATGCAAATTCATTACCTCAAGGAATGACCTCTTATTTTTCCTGTACTCTTTAAATGGACCCTTTACACCTGCTATCTCAGCAGAAGTTCTATAAGCCATTCCCGTCATAATAGAGGTTATGGAAGAAGCAATTCCCCTTCCCTCATCACTGTCATATGGAATTGCAAGGTTCATAAGAAGGGCACCAAGATTTGCGTATCCAAGTCCAATGGGCCTAAAAAGATGTGAATTTTTCTCAATCTTTTTTGTGGGATAACCAGCCCTATCCACTATTATTTCCTGAGAAATAAAAATAATCCTTATTGCATTCTTAAAGGATTCCACATTAAAAGTTCCATCTTCATCCAAAAACTTTACAAGATTTAGTGAGGCAAGATTGCATGCGGAATTATCCAGAAACATATATTCAGAACAGGGATTTGAAGCATTTATTTTTCCACTTGCCTTACAGGTATTCCACTTATTTATCGTCGTATCAAACTGAATTCCAGGATCCCCACAAAAATGGGCGCTTTCAGCTATCTTTAGCATTAAATCCTTAGCCCTATATTTCTTTATAATCTCACCATTTGTTACAGCCCTTGTGAACCACTCTCTATCCTCAACCACAGCCTTCATAAACTCATCACTTACCCTCACACTATTATTCGCATTCTGGAAAAAAACTGAAGAATAGGCCTCTTCAGGAGAATAACCATTATCTATTAAGATGTATGCCTTCTTCTCTTCTTCCATCTTACAGGTTATAAACTTCTCTATGTCGGGATGATCTATATTTAAAATGACCATCTTGGCGGCACGCCTTGTCTTCCCCCCAGATTTAATTACACCAGCAAAGGCATCATATCCCTTCATAAAGGAAACAGGACCAGAAGCAATCCCACCACCAGACAATTTTTCAAATGAAGATCTCAATGTTGAAAAATTTGTACCGGTACCGGACCCATATTTAAAGAGCATTCCCTCTGTTTTTACAAGTTCTAAAATGGAATCCATCCTATCTTCAACTGAATTTATGAAACAGGCAGAGCACTGAGGCTTTTCTTCTATTCCCATATTAAACCACACAGGAGAATTAAAGGCCGCATATTGATTTAGTAATAAATATATCAATTCCTTTCTAAAAACCTTTCCATTTTCCTCGTCAAAATACCCATCCTCCACTCCCCATCTATACAATGTATCTGCTACCCTTAGAATAAGTTGTTTTAAGGAATCTTCTCTTCTATCCTTATTATCATAATAAAAATACTTTGAGGCAACGATATTTACAGCGGTTTGACTCCAACTTTCAGGAAACTCAACATTTTTTTGCTCAAATACCGATTTTCCATCCTTGCCAAGAATTATAGCATCTCTTCTAACCCAAGTAACCTCATCAAAGGGATCCACATGGGGCTTTGAAAAAAAGTGATTAAAGTAAAGCAAACCCTTTTTAGCCATATTTTATACCTCATGAAATTATAAATTTGAAAAAAATAATAATAATAGATTAAAATTTTTTTTAGAAGAGTTTTTTTCCCACATTAAAGAAAAAGAGGGAACATAAATTATTTGACTTCTTAAGTTTTGGCATATAAACTAATTTATTTTGAAAATATTAAAATTTGGGAGGGATTGTGTACCTTGCAATTTTTGGAACACTAATTGAGTATTTCCAGAAGGGTGGATTTGTAATGTGGCCCCTTTTACTTTGTTCAATAATAGGTGTTGCCTTTGTAATAGAAAGGGGTATCTACTATCACAGGCTCCCCATGGATATAAATCTTTTATTTACATATGTCAGAGACAAGCTTCTTAGAAAAGACTTAAAAGGTGCAATGGAGGATGCATCTCAATATGGTGGTCCCTTAGGCAATATAATAAAGGCAGGGCTTTTGAGATTTGGCAGAAATCATGAAGAAATTTTAAGGGCCATTGAAAGTGTTGCCTTACATGAAGTTTCAAAATTGGAAAGGGGGTTATGGGTACTTGCTACAATTGCAAATATTGCACCAATATTGGGTTTTTTAGGTACAGTTACAGGTATGATTAATTCCTTCAAAGTTCTATCCTTACAGAGTTTTACAGATCCCCGCCTTGTGGCAGCTGGAATCTCTCAGGCACTTATCACAACTGCAACAGGACTCATAATTGCCTTTCCCATTCAATTTGCATACAACTACTTTTCAAATAAATTAAACAACTTCACACTTCTAATGGAGACTTCTGCGGCAATGTTACTTGAAATCTTCTCTGAAATGGAAGAGGAAAAAGAGGAAAAATGATCTTTGGATACAGGTCAAAAAAGTTAAAGGCTGTAATTCCCACTGCATCCATGGCTGATATTGCATTCTTGCTAATTATCTTTTTTATATATTCAACAACTTTTTCAGTTGATAGAACAACTGTTTTCCTTCCATCATCCACAGTTAGAAAACTCGTGGAAAAAAACGCTGCAATTATTGCCATAACTAAAGAAGGAGAGATGAGGCTCTCAGATGGGATTCATGAAAGTGTGCCAATTTCATCTTTAAAGGAATTAAATCAAAGAGTGCAAGAAATAGTGATGAAAAATCCCTTCAAAGAATTTATTATTAAATGTGACAGATTTTCACCATATGAGAACTTTGACAGAATATATCAAATTCTTGTGGACAACAAGGTAAAAAATATAGCCATACTGACAGAACAAAAGATAAAAAAATGAGCAAAACACTTTTTAAGATAAAAAAATATAGAGAAGAGGCGGAAATACCCACAGCATCCATGGCTGATATCGCCTTTCTGCTAATAGTTTTCTTTATGCTTACAACCGTTTTTACAGCAAATAAGGGGATAGAGTATGGAATTCCCAAAAAGGAAAAAAATGCAACCATCAAACCAGAAGAATCAATCTATATACACATAAAAAAAGATGGTTATTATGTGGATTTTAAGAAATTCGATTCAATAGATGAAATTTCAGGGTATATAGAAAGTAAAATGGAAAAAACAAACTTTAAAAAGCCTGTGGTAATAAGAACGGATCCTGATGTCAATTTCCAGAAAACGGTAACAATACTCGACCTATTAAATCAAATAGGGGTTAAAAATATTTCAATACCAACTGAGGAAGAAATTAGAGAATGGAAAGAGTATTTTCAAGACTGACAATTTCTCTATTAATCCTTTTTCTCATTTTTAGTTCAATTTTAAAGGCGGATTACAAAGATGCAGTGTTAGAGTACAGAAAGGGAAATTACAAAAAAGCAATAGATATTATGGTTCCCTATGTAAATAGATACCCTGACTGGGAATTTGCACATAGACTAATAGGAATGTGTTATTTTAAATTAAAGAATTATGAGAAAGCAGTAAAAGCCCTTGAAAAGGCTGCTTCTCTAAATTCGACTGAAGGTTCACTCTACATTGCCCTTGCTGAAAGTTATTTCAACCTGGGAGAATATGAAAAGAGTTTATCTGTCTTAAAGAGAGGAAAGAAATTCTTATCTTCAAAATCTGAATTTTACCTCTTCTACAGAATAAGCGGTATAATCTATTATAAACTTGGAAAATGTAAAAAAACAGTTGAATTTATCTTAAAATCCTTCTCATTTAAAAAGGGAGATGAAAAGGATTACTTTCATCTTGGAGCATGCTATTTAAAACTTAAGATGTTTGACAAATCAACTGAGGCACTTAAAAAAAGTCTTGAAATAAATCCCTATTTTGGCCCCTCCTTTAAACTGCTAATGGATCTTAAACTAAAAAGGGCAGAAAACCTCATGAAGGAGAAAAAATTTGAAGAGGCCTCCAAACTCTTTCAAGAATTTTTAAAGAGATTTCCCAATAGACCCAGAGTCAAACTTAATCTTGCCCTCTGCTACATTTCTATGAAAAAATTTGACAGCGCAAAGGAAATTCTTCTTGAAATTGTAGACCAACTTCCAAAAAATTACAGAGCCAATTTCTACCTGGGATATGTTTTTGAAAGGAACAAAGAATATAAAAAAGCCCTTTTTTACTATAAAAAAGCCAAAAAAATACTTCCCTCAACAGAAGTAAAAAAAGCTATCAAAAGGGTTAAATCAAACTTAAAAATTGAAAAATAGGGGGAGAACCCCCTATTTTAAACTTATAAGTGTTGCTCTGCCCTTTTTCTCAAACTTTATTTTATCTTCCCTCGCAAGCCACCCAATGGCAAAAAGTACCATATCACCGCTTGCATCAACGGACTTTTTCAATTTGTTAATAGTACTTGCACCATTTTTTTCAAGAAAATCCCATACTTTGCCAGCAGTATGCCCAATTTCAACATTTAACATAGTTAACCTCCATTTTACTACCAATATAGTTCAAATTCATATAATCCCATACCCTTTTTATCATCAATAATCCTTACAACAACAGAATAGTCATTGTACTTTGTTGGCTGCTGAAGGATCTCAACCCTTCCCCTACCACTTATTTTGTTTAGGCTCACTTTTACCTTTTTACGGGGTAGAGATTTAAAAAATGAAGTTTTCACATTTTTCAACTTTCTTCCTCTAATTACTCCCGCAACAACTGAATTCCTTCTAAACCTCAGTTCCACAACGCCATCCACATATCCCCGCCATCTAATAACTCCACCATTTACAGATTTCTTTTTAACAACAGATGGGGTCTTATACTTAGAAATACTCTTACCACCTTCCCATCTAAGGGCAATTTTATATCTGTAATCTCCACCTTTGCTATCATCAATTAGAATTTTTACTCCATATCTGTTCAAAAAAGATGGTTGCTCAACTATTTTAACCTTACCCCTACCTCTTAAAACAATCAACTCCACATCCTGCGGTTTCTCGGGTAGATAGGAGTAAAACTTATAGTGCATATCTCTAATGGGTTTAGCCCTTAAATGCTTTACAAAAACACGGCTACCTCTAACTATTATATAATCTGCTCCATCAACCTTTCCTTCCCATACAAAATCATAATCTTCATTTGAATATCTATCCTTTTCCCAATAGACATAAAAATCATACACATCCCTGCCACTATATGGGCCATCATCAACAAGTACCTTTATTGAATAATTATTTTCATAACTTGGATTCTCAATTACTTCTACATTTCCCCTTCCATCTACTTTCTTGAGATATACATTTATTCTCTTTCGGGGAATCCTATTTGAAAAAGAATACCTCACATTTTCCACTTCTTTTCCGCGTTCTCTCTTTATCTCAACACTCCTGCCATTAAAAATTAATATATCTCTACCATCTACACTACCTCTCCAGTGAACATAGTCATATTTATCTTTATCAAAGCCAGAATATATAGAGGATACCTCTTTCCAGTAAACCGTAAACTTGTAAAGTTGCGGATAGACTTCTTCATTGTCATTGTCAACCAGAATTGTCAAAGTATAGTTATTATCTCTACTGGGTTTATCTACAATGGTAATAGATCCAGTTCCCTTCTCTTTTTTTAATTTCACATTTACAGTTCTATCTGGCAGTCCTTCAGGAGGATCAAATTTATACTTGAGGTCCTTAATTGGATCAAAATTCCTGTGCTCCACCCATATATTATTTCCCTTTATTTTTATGTAATCAGAACCATCCACAAGTGCAGAAATTTTTATGGTTCCCGAAAACACAAATGAAGAAAGCACAAAAATTACAAGGTAAAAAAACAACTTTCTTTTATTCATATCAATTCTCCTTATCTTCTTAGAGAATTATATCATAAAAATCAAAAAAGGGAGAGTATAAAACTCTCCCGACATTATCCTTTTCAATTTTGTTATCAATCCCTAATTAATCTCCCTATATTCAGCATCAATTACATCATCATCTCCACCCTTTTGTGATTCACTGCCACCGCCACCTGAAGAAGTACCTTCACCAGAGGTATTAAAGCCTGCTCCACCTGTTGGACCACCCTGAGATCCACCACCAGTTTTCTGATAGAGTTCAGTGGCTATTTTCTGAGATATTGCCTCCAATTTACTCTTCAAGCCTTCATAAATTGCCTTATCCAGAACATCACTCTTAATTTTTTCTTTCGCTTCATTTATCAATTGCTCAGCCTCAGAAACATATGATGGATTTATATCATTTCTCTTTTCTTTAATCAATTTTTCAAGATTATAGGCAAGTCCATCCACAATATTTCTAATCTCAATGGCTTCCTTCCTCTTTTTATCCTCTTCTTCATACTTCTTTGCCTCTTCCATCATCCTTTTGATCTCCTCTTCTGTAAGTCCACTAGAAGAAGTAATGGTTATTTTCTGTTCTTTTCCAGTTGCTTTATCCCTTGCAGAAACATTTAATATACCATTTGCATCTATATCAAAGGTGACTTCAATCTGTGGAACACCTCTTGGGGCTGGCGGTATCCCAGTTAGATGAAATCTTCCAAGACTTTTGTTGTCCTTTGCAAGAGGTCTCTCCCCCTGAAGAACATGTATTTCAACCGTAGATTGGTTGTCCTCAGCTGTTGTAAAAATTTCAGTTTTCTTGGTAGGTATTGTGGTATTTCTCTCAATAAGTTTTGTAAAAACTCCCCCCAACGTCTCTATTCCAAGGGAAAGTGGCGTTACATCAAGTAATAAAACATCTTTTACCTCTCCACCTAAAACTCCACCTTGAATGGCAGCACCAACGGCAACCACTTCATCGGGATTTACTCCTTTACATGGTTCCTTTCCAAAAAATTCTTTAACAAGTTGTTGCACTCTGGGAATCCTCGTGGAGCCACCCACAAGCACCACCTCGTCAATATCTGATGGAGATAATTTAGCATCTTCAAGGGCCCTCTTACATGGTTCTATTGTCCTTTGCAATATATCCTCAATCATCTGCTCCAATTTGGATCTGGTTAACTTTATATTTAAGTGCTTAGGACCAGCAGAATCAGCAGTAATAAACGGTAGATTAATCTCTGTTTCCATCATTGTAGAAAGTTCTATCTTTGCCTTTTCCGCAGCTTCCTTAAGTCTCTGAAGTGCCATCCTGTCATTTGAAAGATCTATTCCCTGTTCCTTTTTGAATTCTTCAATAAGCCATTCCATAATCCTCTGGTCAATATTATCTCCACCAAGATGGGTATCTCCATTTGTGGACTTCACCTCAACAACCCCTTCTCCAACTTCCAAAATACTTATGTCAAATGTTCCCCCTCCAAAATCAAAGACTGCTATCTTTTCATCTTTTTTCTTATCAAGTCCATAGGCAAGAGCAGCTGCTGTAGGCTCATTTATAATTCTTCTAACATTCAATCCAGCAATCTGTCCCGCTTCCTTGGTTGCCTGTCTCTGGGAATCATTAAAATATGCTGGAACTGTAATTACCGCATCTGTTATTTTTTCCCCAAGATAATTTTCAGCGGCTTTTTTAAGTTTCTGCAAAATCATGGCAGAAATCTCTGGTGGTGAATAGAGTTTTCCCTTTATATCAACTCTCACATCTCCATTGGGACCGGAAACAATCTTATAGGGAACAAGTTTCATCTCCTGCCCCACTTCTGCAAATTTCCTTCCCATAAATCTCTTTATTGAAAATATTGTATTTTCAGGATTTGTTATTGCCTGTCTCTTTGCAATTTGTCCCACAAGTCTCTCATTATCCTTTGTAAACGCCACCACAGAAGGAGTTGTCCTGGCACCCTCTTCATTGGGGATAACTACAGGATTTCCTCCTTCCATAACAGCCACAACTGAGTTTGTTGTACCCAGGTCTATTCCTATTATTTTTCCCATTTTTTCCTCCTCAAATAACTTTCATAAAGTTATAAAGCAAAAAATATGCCAGAAAATTTCACTATTTTTCGGTTGAAAAATGTTCCATGTGGAGATTTTTTCTCCACAAAGAAAAAGTATATCTGTTATAATTTTACAATAACCGTGGAGTTTAAAAATGAATAGAAAAAAAAGAATACTAATAGCAGATGACGATGAAGTAGGAAGGGAAATTTTAAAAGAAGCTCTACTTAAAGAAAACTTTGAAGTTGTCGATGTATCAAGTGGAGAAGAAGCTCTGGAAAGGTGCAAATCAGAGAAATTTCACCTGATTATAACCGATGTAAAAATGGGAGGTATGAGTGGTATTGAACTCATAAAAAAGTGTAGAGAATATAAACCAACCCAACTTTTTCTTGTAATAACGGCCTTTGGTGAAAGTCATGTCACCATCGAAGCAATTAAAGAAGGCGCCTTTGATATTCTGATAAAACCCTTTTCAATGGAAAAAATAAGACAAAAGGTAAGAAATGCACTGGAGAAAAAAGAAATTATTGACCATTCACAAAATGTAAGTGTGCCAGATATGGCAATGGGATATACCCGAAGACTCATTGGAAAATCTGAAGCAATGCATGAAGTATTTAAGTTAATTGGTAGGGTTGCAAACAGCAATACACCAGTTTTAATTCAAGGAGAGAGCGGAACAGGAAAGGAACTTGTGGCAAGATCCATTCATGAAAACTCCTATAGAAGAAATTGGCCCTTCCTGGCGATAAATTGTGGTGCGATTCCTGAAAATTTACTTGAAAGCGAATTATTTGGTTATGAAAAAGGAGCCTTTACAGGTGCTGAAAAGCCCAAAATGGGAATCTTAGAAGCGGCAAATGGGGGAACCTGTTTTTTAGATGAAATAGGGGAAATGCCCCTAAATATGCAGACTAAACTCCTTAGATTTCTACAGGAAGGGGAAATAATGAGGCTTGGAGCCACAAAATCCTTTAAAGTTGATGTGAGGATAATCTCTGCAACAAATAAAGACCTTGAAAAAATGGTTAAGGAAAACAAGTTCAGGGAAGATTTGTATTACAGATTAAATGTGGTACAAATAAATCTTCCCCCATTAAGAGAAAGAAGAGAAGATATCCCTCTTCTTGTGGATTTTTTTCTTAAAAACTATTCTCTAAAAAATAAAATACCACCTAAAAAAATAACAAAGGAAGTACTAAACATATTTATGAACTATGATTGGCCTGGAAATGTTAGGGAACTCGAAAATGTAGTTGAATCAGCTGCAACCCTTTCTCCAACAAACATTATAGATGTAGAACACATACCTGAAAAAATTAGAAAAAATGGAGAGATTATAAAAAGAGACAATACAAAAGAAATAATTTTAGCCATCCCTGAAGAAAATTTTCCGCCCCTTTATGAAGTAGAAAAAATGTATATTCTTAAAGTACTTAAAGCAGTCAAAAACAACAAATCAAAGGCTGCAAGAATTCTTGGAATAGACAGAAAAACCCTCAGACTAAAGTTAAAACAGTATGGAATTGAAGATAAAGAAGAATAGAGACATACCATAAATTTTGTGTTGCAAGGGATTATAAGAGAAGAGATTTTAATTTACCAACTTCCTGTTCAAATTTCATGGCAAATATCTGGCTTAATTCATATCTTTTAAATTTATTTTCCATGTTTTACGTAATTTAAAGAAACTACTTGAGAAACCGCATATGGAAAAAATTTATAAAAATTAAGTTAATCAACTTTTACCATGTTTTTAATGGCATTTTAGAAGGTAAATAAAAAAAACCAAAACTGGCAATGATTTAAAATTTTCTGGCAGAAATCAAATGATTTAAGAAAAATTCTTTTTATCTTCTATAAACCTTTAGGGGGTATTTGGGGGAGGAAATAAATGGAAAAGGGAACAGACCTGAATTTGAGATTAACTTTTAAAAAGTTTAAAAAGGTGTCAGGTACAATTTGAGATTTTGGGATTGAGATTTGAAATTTAGGAAAGAGTGTTGGGCAAAAAGTGAAAAAGTGTCAGGCAAAGTTTGAAAGTTTGAAGTTTGGAAAATTTGGGATTTGGGAAAAAATGTCAGGCAAAAATAACCTCCACACAATCCCCACCAGAGGTTTATAGGAAAGAAAGAAAAAAATTTTTTAAATGACTTTTAGAGTAGCAAATAAAATAAAGAAAGAAATTAAAAATTTGTTAAAAATAAAGTTTTCTGGAAAATACTAACGATTAAGCATCTCCATTTCACTTCTATAAGCCTTTAAGGGGTATATAGGGTGGGTAATACAGAAGAACAAATAAAATTTTGGCAAAGACAAAATCCTCTGGCAAAATCCAGCGATTAAAGAAAATCCCTTTTTCATCCTATAAATCTTTAGGGGGTTTTTAGGGTAGGCAAATTGGAAATAAATTAAAGAGATGGAAAATGGGGACAAACCTGAAAAAGACCTGAAAATGAAAATGATATTAAAAAGGTGTCAGGCAAGATCTGGATAAAAAGAAAAGGGAAAAAAGAGGTGGGGTCAGACCTGAATTTGAGAAATGAATTTGAAATATGTTATGTAAAAATTAGAGGTGTCAGGTTGAATTTACCTTCACACATTCCCCACCATGAAATTTTATTTGTCTGACATGAAAAATTTTTAACCCCTGTATAACCCCCATGGGATTAATTCATTGGGAAAATTTAATTCCTCCTCTTTTAAGGCTTATGGATTCCACTTCTTCAAGGCCTTTTAGCGCTTTTATTATTTTACTAAAAGAGGAAAAATTCATCACATCCACCTCAAACCGAATGTTGTATAGATCATTTTCCTCTTCTATATTTGTGGCAACAATATTTCCATTTTCCTTTGAAATTAAATTGGAAAGTGTTTTTAAAAGTCCCTGTCTATCTTTTACCTTCAAAAAAATTTTAAACCTAAAAATTCTTCTTTTAAACCCATTGGGCCACTTGACTGAAAAACTGGGAAAATTATCCTTTATTTCTTTATACTTTTTGCACTTTTTGACATGTAATTCAATTCCATCATCGGAAAAAGCTATAACAGAATCCTCACCATAAATGGGGGAACAAACTGGACAATAGGGGTAATACTCCATAAAATCTGCATCTACTTCTATTCCCCCTGTTTCCTTTCCCAAAAAATTCACCACTTTTTTCAAAAGTTTTTTTCTACCCCTTTCTCTGCCTGGAAGAATCTGGGTTTTAAATTCTTCATAATTTAACTTTCCCTCATAAAAATCTAAAATAGGTAAAATAAAATTTTTACATACTCCCAAAATATAATAGAGATTTCTTAAATTCCTCATCTTCCCAAGAAGATCACTCAACAACCTTATCTTTTCATCAAACCATCTGGAAAAGTCCTCCTCATCTATACCCCGCTTTTTTAATTCTTTTAGAAAAAGTTCTTCTCCCCTATCGGTAATATTCCTTCTTATGGCTCTTTTTATCCCCCTTTTTGCCCTTGTTGTTTTTACCAAAGAGAGCCAGGTGTAAATGGGTTTAACTTTTTCATTACGCAAAATCAAAACCCTCTCATTTTCTCTCAATACATAACTAATTGGGACCATTTTCCCATTAACTATAGCACCATCACAGTGATCTCCGAGATCTGTGCTAATTGCATACGCAAGATCAACTACAGATGATCCCTTAGGCAAACGTTTGGTATCCCCCTTCACCGCAGTAATCACATAAATATAATCAGAGCTGATGCTCTCTTTAATTCCATCTACCTTATCAACAACTTCATATTCCTTTTCCCGTACCAATTTCTCTATATTATCTTTTAAAGTATTCAACCACTCTTTATCAGACTGGGAAAAATTTTCCATTCCATACTTATAAAAAGCGGTAACCCCTTCACGTGAGATCCTGTACATATTTTCGGTTCTTATCCTAACCTCAAAACAGACCTTACTCTCAATAGATTCACCAGAATAAAACAAATAAGTGCTTAAATACCTATCTCCCTCAAAATCGTACAAGTTAATGTGATCTTCCATACTCTTAGGTAAATAATTGAAATACTTATGCAGGTAAAAAATAGTCTTGAAGCAATCTTCTATATTTTCAACAACTACATTGACAACAAAGAGATCTCTCCATTCAAAAACCTTATCCCTTATATTTTCTTCACTAATCACTTCCCCCTTCAACTCCATTTTTTTGCCAATTTCGTAAAGAGGTCTATATTCATAAAATACCCTTGCCTTAAAATTATTTGTAGTTAAAACCTTTTCAATGGCTAAAACTATTTTATCAAGGATGGGTTTTAACCTTTTTTTCTCATTGGAAATCTTTGAAAATAAAATACCATATTTCTTTGAATCACATACTTCAAAGGATCTATCAAAAAGTTCGTCGGAAATATCTCTCATACATAACTTTTGAGCAAAGGGGGCAAAAATTTCCTGAGTTTCCAGGGCAATGCTTTTTCTCTTCTCCACATCCTTTATTCCACTTAGTGTCCTCATGTTGTGAAGCCTATCCACAAGTTTTATTACCATAACCCTTTCATCTCTACTAAAGGTATCACTCAATCTTAAAATGGACTTCTCCTTTCTCCTTTCAACAGATCTTTCAAATTTTGTAAGTCCAAACACTAAATCAGATACATCTTTTCCAAAATTATTTTCAATCTCTTCCTTTGATGTACCTGTATCTTCTATAACATCATGCAAAAAAGCTGCTGCTATTGTTATTTCATCCATTCCCATATTAGAGACCATATAGGCAACTTCTATAGGATGAATTACATAGGGTTCACCGCTTTTTCTCACCTGACTTCCATGCTTCTTTACTGAATACACGTATGCCTTTTGAATTAAATAGATTCCCCCCTCATTCCCTTTGTGATATTTCTCAAAATTTTCTATGATATCATCAAGCGTTTTATTATTCATGTCCCCTCTAATTACGATATTAAATTTTCCCAAAAGTTTCAAACAATTTTAATTTTTATTACTTTCATTAATGTAATTCTCATAAATATTGAAAAGGGATAGTCAAAGGAATATAATTAAAGCAAGGAGGTATTATGGTATGTAAAATTGATAGATTCAGAGGTCTGATACTTGGTGGAGCCATTGGAAATGCAGTGGGAATGCCATTTAAAAATTTACACTGGCTTCAGGTAAAAAATCTCTACGGAGAGGAAATAAACTTCTACACCAAACCCCATGAAAATCATTTAAATGCACCCTTTCCTCCCGGACAATATACGGATGAAACCCAGATCATGATGTTAACTTCTGAAACCATTATCGAAACAGGAGAACCAGATCCCGAAAGAATAGCCAATAAAATGATTGAGATATATGAAAATGACGAATGGATAAGTCCAGGTAGGTCAGTTCTTGCAGCATGTAAAAACCTAAAATCTGGTAAACCCTGGAAAGATTCTGGAAGTTTTAGAGATGGTAGTAAAGCCCTTGCCTTTGTCCCACCAATAGTAGTATGCTTTTACCATGATCTGGATAAAATGATAGAATACATAAAGGAACTTACGAGAATAATTTATACTTTCCCAAAGGTTATTGCAGGAGGGATATGTTTTGGGTATTTTCTGAGATCCATTTTTATCAAGGAAGATATTCCCTTAGGGGAAATTGTAGAAGAAACGGCATCCTTTATGGAAGGAGTGGATTCAGACTATGCAGAAATCATAAGATGGATAAAAAAACTTTCAGGTGATAACAGCAAAGAAGCACTCATGCAAATTGGCACAGGTTACAGTATACTTGAGACCCTTCCCGCATCAATTTATTCTTTCTTAAAATATTCCAAAAACTTTATGGATCCCATAAAAAATGTCGTAAAATGGGGAGATAATTCCGACACAACTGGATTTTTGACAGGGACCATGGCCGGCGGCTTTCTGGGATATGAAAAAATACCTCAAAATATGGTTGAAAAACTTGTGGATACCCAAATATTTGAAGATCTTTCCGAGAAACTATTCCATAAATGTTGTGATTAACCCCCCTTCAAATATTTAGCCATATATGGGAGCGAACCTTTGAATTCCTCAAGAACAGGCAAATCACTTTCCACAAATTCTCCAAAGGAACCATGGAAATAGATCACCCCTTCATGTAAAAACGCAATTTTATCGGCAACTATTTTTGCACACCTCATATCGTGGGTCACAAGAATAGTAGTAATTCCCATATCAATATTGATCCTCCTTATAACTTCGCTTAACTTTTTTGCGGCATAGGGATCGATTCCTGTAGTTGGTTCATCATAAAGAATGCAATCGGGATTTGCGGCAAGAGCCCTACCTATTGAAACAATTTTTTTAACCCCACCACTTATTTCATCGGGATATAAATCCCAGAATTCCGAAATATTCAATAAGTCCATTATATCAAAAACCCTTTTATCAATCTCATCTTCATCATATCCCTCTCCAATCATAGGAAAAGCTATATTTTCATACACGGTAAGTGAATCAAAAAGGGCTCCCGACTGAAATACATAAGATATCTTCTTCCTAATGGGTATTAACTTATCTTCTGGAAGATCTGTGGTATCAATTCCATTAATTATAACCTTTCCCCTATCAAGTGGAAGAAGTCGAGTTAAAACAAGGAGGGTAACAGACTTACCTATTCCACTTTTCCCTAAGATGACAAGGCTCTCCCCTTTTTCTATGGATAAATTAATCCCCCGGAGCACTTTATTGTCTCCGAAGGATTTATGAACATCTATTAATTCTATAAAAGCCATTAATTATTTATTTAAAACCTTTTTTAACTCTTCAGTCAAAGCGGGAACAACTTTAAACAGATCCCCAACAATTCCAAGGTCCGCAACCTTGAATATGGGGGCATCAGGATCTTTATTAATTGCAATTATATATTTAGAAGAAGACATCCCAGCAAGATGTTGTATAGCACCTGAAATCCCACACGCAATATAAACTGTTGGAGATACGGTTTTACCAGTTTGTCCCACCTGATGTTGATGGTCTATCCAACCCTCATCAACTGCAGCACGGGAGGCACCAACAGCGGCATTTAAAAGAGAGGCAAGTTCTTCAATTATCTTAAAATTTTCAGGGCCCTTCATTCCTCTTCCACCTGAAACTATTACATTTGCTTCAGTCAATTCAATTTGACCAGAACCAGTACTTTTGACTTCCTTCAACACAGTTTTCAATGAATCTGGAGAAACTGATTTTTCAACCTCCTCAACACTTCCATCTGAATTGTACTCTGCCTTTTTAAAAACATTGGGTCTTGTGGTAATAAAATATGGAAAATCGTTAAACTTAATGATCTCAAAGGCCTTACCAGCAAAAACAGGTCTCTTAATCAAAATGGGATCATTGTCATAAAAAATTTCTGTGATATCCTGAGCAATACCCTTTTCAAATTTAGCAGAAATACCAGGTAACACATCCTTTCCAAAAGAAGTAGCAGATGCAAATAGGGCTTTAAAATCCCCATCATTCTTTACGATATCACTTACAATTTCAATAACAGCATCTCTACTAACAAGTTCCTGACCTGTTTTAATCTTCAGGACCTTGTCAGCCCCATATTTTCCGAGATCAGATATGTTCTCAGCATCACCAAAGAGTATTGCCACACACTGGGTACCAAACTTTTCCGCGAGTTTTTTTGCTGCAGAAAGGGACTCAAAAGATGGATTTTTGATATTATGATTTCTATTTTCTATTAATACATATACTGCCATTTTTTACTCCTAAATTATTTTAACTTCATCACTCAAAAAAGAAATTATTTCCTTTACCTGCTCCTCAACTTCTCCTTCAACAATTTTACCTGCCTTTCTTGGAGGAGGAAGTTCCACTTTTTCAACTTCCCAACTAAGTTTTTCAGCAGTAAATTCTGGACTCTTCTTATCTATAGGTTTTTTCTTGGCAGCCATAATTCCTCTTAGTGATGGATACCTTGGAACATTTAATCCCTTCTGCGCAGAAATAAGAACGGGCAACTTTGCCTCAACAACCTCTTCACCGCCTTCAATTTCTCTAACTGCTTCAACCTTATCTCCATCTATCTTTAACTCCACAACAACTGAAATAAGGGGAAGATTCATAATTTCAGCTAAAATGGATGGAACCTGTTGGTAATCATGTCCCACACCCTGTTTTCCAAAAAACACAATGTCAAAATTTTCCTCTTTTAAAACATTACTTAAAATTACTGCAGTTTCATAGGGATCCCTCTCACCATCTCCCTCTACAATAATTGCCCTATCTGCACCCATGGCAAGGCCATTTCTAATAACAGTAACATCCCCTGATGAATCAAGGCTGATTAACACCACCTCACCACCATTTGCTTCTTTCAATTTTAGTGCTTCCTCAATTCCAAATTCATCATAAGGGCTTATAACAAATTTAGCATCTGAGAGGTCAAAATTCTTTTCATCAGAAGCTATCTTTGGCCTTGTTTCAGTATCAGGAACCCTCTTAACACATACACCTATTTTCATTTTTCCTCCAATCATTCTTCAAACTTTTTAAAAACTAACACGCCATTTGTTCCACCAAAACCAAAGGAATTACTCATTGCATAGTTTATCTCAACCTCTCTTGCGCTATTGGGACAGTAGTCAAGGTCACATTCCGGATCCGGTTCCTCATAATTTATGGTGGGTGGAACAATCTGATCTCTAATGGAAAGCACAGTAAAAGCAGCCTCAAGTGCTCCCGCTCCACCAAGAAGATGCCCAACCATGGATTTTGTAGAACTGATCACCACCTTTTTGGCATGTTCACCCATCAACCTCTTAATTGCCTTTGTCTCAATTTTATCATTGTATGGAGTCGAAGTTCCATGGGCATTAATATAATCAATATCTTCAGGCTCTATACCAGCACTTTCAATTGCCATCTTCATTGCTCTGTAAGCACCATCACCATCTTCCGCAGGAGCCGTAATGTGAAAAGCATCTCCAGTTAAGCCATAGCCAACTATTTCAGCTATTATGTTTGCACCTCTATTTAAGGCGTGTTCCAACTCCTCAAGTATCAAAATACCTGCACCTTCTCCCACCACAAATCCATCCCTATTTTTTTCAAAGGGTCTACTTGCCTTATGAGGGGCATCATTTCTGGTGGAAAGGGCTCTCATGGAAGCAAATCCACCTATACCCATGGGCGTAATTGCTGCTTCACTTCCACCACTTATCATTACATCAGCATCACCTCTCTCTATTATTCTATAGGCATCACCAACAGCATGAGTGGATGTAGAACAGGCAGTACACGTTGCAACATTTGGTCCCTTAGCACCATATTTAATGGAAACTATACCAGAAGCCATATTCACTATGGCAGAGGGAATAAAAAAAGGAGAAATCCTGCGGGGGCCCATTTTAAGCAATTTCTCATGTTCCCTCTCAATGGTGCTAAATCCACCTATTCCTGAACCTATTTCAACCCCAACCCTCTCTCTATCAGTCCTTTCAAAATCTATCCCACTCATTGAAACTGCGAAGTGAGATGCCGCCATTGCAAAGTGTAAAAATCTATCAAGTCTTTTGGCTTCCTTTCTATCAACAAAGTCAAGTGGATTAAAATCTTTAACCTCTGCCGCAAACTTAACTGGAAATTCTGAAGCATCAAAAAGGGTGATGTAATCTATACCCGAAACACCATTTAAAATGTTTTTCCAGGGCTCCTCAACCCCAACACCTACAGAACATACAATCCCCACCCCGGTTACAACTACCCTTCTTCTTTTCAGAGTTTCACTTTTCCTATTCATCTCCAACCTTTTCCTTGATGTATTCTATAGCATCTTTGACTGTTCTGATTTTCTCAGTATCATCTTCCGGAATTTCAATTCCAAATTCTTCCTCAAAAGCCATAACCAATTCAACAGTATCAAGTGAATCTGCTCCAAGATCATCAATTATGTTGGCATCAGGGACCACCTCATCTTCAGAAACACCAAGTTGTTCAACAATTATTGCTTTTACCTTTTTTTCAATTTCTTCAAAGTTCATATCTTCCTCCATAAAAAAATTTTACATATACATTCCACCATTAATATTTAATACCTGCCCCGTTATATAACCAGCCTCATGGGAAGAGAGAAACAAAACTCCATATGCAACATCCTCTCCCCTCCCAACTCTTCTTAAAGGTATGTTTTTTAGCATTTCCTCTTTCGCCTTATCTGGTAAATCTTTTGTCATATCCGTCTCAATGTATCCGGGGGCAACAGCATTAACAGTTATATTCCTCGAAGCAAGTTCCTTAGCCAAAGATTTGGTAAAACCTATTATTCCAGCCTTAGAAGCACAATAATTTGCCTGACCGGGATTTCCAGTCAGACCAACAACTGAAGTCATATTTATAATCCTGCCCCATCTTTTCTTTATAAAATGGGGGACCACAAGTTTGGAAAAATAAAATGCTCCTTTCAAATTCACATTTAGCACCTTATCCCAATCTTCTTCTTTCATACGGAGAAAAAGTTTGTCAATGGTTATACCTGCATTATTTACCAATATATTTACCTCACCAAAATGTGAGATAATCTCCTCAAAACATTTTTTAACACTTTCAAAAGAGGAAACATCCACCTGAAAAAATTTAACCCTATCTTCAGGCAGATTTAAACTCTCAACAAAGGCCTCTCCCTTTTCAGAATTTCTTGCACAAACCGCCACCTTTGCTCCACTATTTAGAAAGACTTTTACTATTGCCGCACCTATCCCTCTACTTCCTCCCGTAACTATTGCCACTCTATCTTTAACATCAAACATAATTAACCTCTCTTAAGTTCTTTATAAATTTTTGCAAATTCTTCAACCTCTTCCGGTGTTTCCACATGATATATTTTAACACTTCTGTCAATTTTCTTAATCATTCCACTTAAAACTTTTTTAGGTCCCACTTCCACAAAGACATTCACCCCCTCTGCAATCAGTCTTTCCACACAGTCCTGCCACAATACAGGAGAAGAAACCTGTTTTATCAGTTTCTCCCTGACCTCTTCACTTGAAATAGTGACTTCTGCATCATAATTTGCAACAAGGGGAATTTTTAGATCCTTAATATTTATCCTGTTCAATTCCACCTTCAATTTTTCCTGTGCAGGTTTCATTAAATCACAATGGAAAGGAGCACTTACAGGTAAAATAACTGCTTTCTTAACCCCAATTTTTGGAGCATTTGCTATTGCCATGTCCACTGCTTCCTTATGACCTGAAATAACTACCTGACCGGGGCAATTAATGTTAGCCATCATTAAAACATGACTTCCCCTAACCTCTTCACACATCTTCTTTATATCCTCAAGATTACCACCAAGAAGTGCAGCCATGGATCCAACACCAACATTTACCGCTTCCTGCATAAATTTCCCTCTTTTATGAACAATCAAAACCGCATCGTCAAATTTTATACCACCAGCAGCCACCACGGCTGAATACTCACCTAAACTGTGGCCTGCTACATAATCTGGCTTTATTCCCATATTCTCAAGCACCCTATAGGCAGCAACACTAACAGTTAAAATGGCGGGCTGCGTCTTTTCTGTGAGTTTTAATTCCTCTTCAGGGCCATTAAAGCACAAATCACTTATGGAAAAGGGAAGAACATTATTAGCCTTTTTAAAAATAGAAGCGGCAACAGAATATTTTTCACACAGGGCTTTTCCCATCCCACTATATTGGGAGGCCTGCCCTGGAAAGACAAAGGCCAGTTTACCCATTTTAAACTCCTCTACTTCTTTCCTTGTTGAACGACCATTTTTATTAGTTCCGCTGCAATAACATTTCTCTGTATCTGGTTCGTCCCTTCATAAATCTGAGTTATTTTAGCGTCCCTGAACATCTTTTCAAGTGGATAATCTTTCATATATCCATAACCACCAAGCACCTGTATTGCATCAGTTGTAACCTTCATGGCAACATCTGAAGCAAGAACCTTTGTCATGGCCGAATAGTGAGAGAATTTTTTCTCCCCTGAATCTATGATTTTAGCGACATTATACACAAGGCTTCTTGCTGCTTCAATCTGCGTTGCCATATCTGCAAGCATGTGACTAACTGCCTGAAAAGAGGAAATTGGTTTTCCAAATTGGCGTCTCTGATGTGCATATTGAAGAGCATACTCATAGGCACCCTGGGCAATTCCCACAGCCTGAGCAGCAACTCCAGGTCTTGTATAATCAAAGGTCTTCAAAACCGCTATTATTCCAAGGCCTTCTCTGCCAAGAACATTTTCAGCAGGTACCTTACAATCTTCAAAAATAACCTCTGTGGTAGAAGAAGCCCTTATCCCCAATTTTTTCTCCTTTTTACCAACCCTCACACCGGGAAAATCTTTTTCCACAATAAATGCAGTGGCACCTCTACCACCTCTCTTTTTATCGGTAAGGGCAATAACAGTGAAAATCTCTGCCACACCACCATTTGTTATCCACTGCTTGGTACCATTTATGTAATAGTAATCTCCCTTTCTTACAGCGGTGGTCCTTATACCAAAGACATCTGAGCCAGCACTACTTTCAGTCAGGCAAAAAGCTGCCAATTTTTCCCCACTTGCTATCTGAGGTAAATATTTTTTCTTCTGTTCTTCATTTCCCATTATCAATATTGGATAAGCACCTAAACCACTTGCAGCATAGCTAACTGCAACTGCCCCACAGGCCCTACTTAATTCCTCTGTAACAAGAGCCAACTCGAAGATACCTCCACCAAATCCACCATACTCTTCGGGAATATATATTCCAAATAATCCTGCTTCTGCAAGAATTTTAATTATTTCCCATGGAAACTCTTCCTTTTCATCGAGTTCTGCACGAACAGGGACAATTTGCTCCTCTGCAATTCTTCTCACAAGTTCCTTTATTTCTTTTTGTTCTTCCGTGAGAAAGTAATCAATTATTGTTTTCATGACAACTCCTTTACACTTTCAATTTTATTCATAAATTCCTTTATCTTATTCTCTATTTTCATAGGAATTTCCCTTTCGTACAAAAGTTTACAAAATTTCAATCCATTCTTTATGGCATTGTCATTCGATCTTCCATGACAGATAATAACTGGATATTTAATGCCAAGGAGAGGAGCCCCCCCATACTCAGAATAATCTATATCCTTCTTTAAATTTTTAAAAGCCTTCCTGATCAAAAGAGCACCTATTTTGGTAGTAAAATGGGAATTTATTTCCTTTTTTAATAAATACATTAAAGCAGAAATAACACCCTCACTAATCTTTAAGGCAACATTTCCAGTAAATCCATCACACACCACAACATCCACATCACCTGTGTAAACATCCTTTCCCTCAACATTTCCAACAAAATTTAGAGAAGAAACACTTAAGGCCTTATGAACATCTTTCATTAAATCATTACCCTTTATCTCTTCCTCTCCAATATTTAGTAAGCCCACCCGGGGATTGGAAATTCCAAAGATTATCTCAGAATAGATACTCCCCATTATGGCAAACTGCTCAAGATGAATGGGTTTACACTCCACATTTGCTCCCACATCCAAAATTATGGTACTCCCCTTTATACTGGGAACAGCTGTGGCAAGAGCAGGCCTATCAACACCTTCAACAATCCCAAGCAAGAGTTTTGACAAAGCCATGATGGCACCGGTATTACCAGCAGAAACAAAACCATGTGCCTTTCCCTTCTTGATGAGAGAAAGGCCTATTCTTATAGAAGATTTCTTCTTCTTTCTAATGGCGGCTATGGGACTTTCATTCATGGTAATATGTTCTTCTGCCTCCACAAATTCTATCTGATCATTTTTAAAAAAGTCCCTATATTTTTCATAGATTTCTCTTTTTCCCACAAGGTAGACAAAGAGATCTTTTTCCTCCTTTAAGGCACTCCTTACCCCTTCAAGTTCAGGTATGGGAAAATTATCACTTCCCATTAGATCAAGTACAATTTTTACCTGTTTTTCACCCATCTTCACAAAAAAATTATTTTTCTTCTTTTTCTTTTATTTCAATAACTACTTTTCCCTTATAAGTAAAGCAATTGGGACAAACCCTATGGGGTAACTTTAGTTCTTTACAATTGGGACACACAGAAAGACTCTTTTCAAAGAGATGATAATGTGCTCTTCTCTTTCTGCTCCTTGCGTGTGAATGTCTCCTTTTAGGTTGAGCCATAATTATATTCTCCTTAAATTATTTTTTTAATCTTTTTTTTATCTCCAGAAGAGGTAGCAATCTACTATCAAGAGGTTTTTCTTCACCTTCTTCCTCAATATAAGGACTTCCATCTTCTTTTAAGATACCCCTGCAACTCTCATCACACAACACCTTATCCGGTAAACTGAGTATTACCTGTTCACTCAGAATATCCTCCATTTCCACGAAATTATCTCTATAAAAGGTTTCAACTACACCATCATTTAAATCTCCTTCCTCTTTGACCTCCACCTCTTCAAACGGCACAAAAAAGTATTCAAACTTCAAAAAAACCTTTCTCTCAAATTCCTTCAAACACCTGTCACATATTAAAGTAATTTTCCCTTCCAGATCCCCAATAAGTGATATTTCTCCCCTACTATTTTTAAAAAAATCGGCATTTATGTGCCAATTTCCGTTTAATTTATACCCCTTATAATCAAAGGCCACATCCTTAGAAGGGATATCAAAAGTTAGACTATTTCTCCCTTCTTTTAATTTTTCAAAATTGACCTTCATTATTTTCTCTCTCCATAAATTGCATCCAATAATTGATACCTAACCCTTATCAGAGTTAAATAATAAGGGGAATTCCCCGTCTCTTGAGACTCTTTTATCAGATCTTCATTAAATTTTTTAAGTTCCCTGTACTCCTCCATTTCCTTACCCATATCCCTTAAACACAACACTTTACTATACCTAATTGTATCTTCGGGTATTTGAACAGATGTCTGCAACAATTTGTTGTAAATTTCCATAGCCTTGTCATATTCACCAATTGCCCTATAAAGTTCCGCAATTTGAAAATTATAATAACTCCCTATATAGGAATCAAAATCAAGATCTATTTTTGAAAGCATATGGAGGGCATCTTTGCTCTTTCCAAGATGATACATGGCATCTGCCATAAAATAGAGAGCTATCTTACCCTCAGTTGAAGAGGAATATTTATCATACACAGATTTAAAAGCTTTATACTCAGCCTCATATTTCTCTTTATCGCTTTTAAAGACCTTCTGTCCCGGAATGGTTGCCTTACCCGAACTATTAACCACACCATCCACATTCTTTAACGCTTCATAAAGGGCTATGGACCTTTTTTTCAGGTTGTTTTTATATATGGTAGTACCTACAGTAACTAAAGCCACAAGAATGATAATACCAGCAATTCCAAAAACAACCATCTTTTGATTTTCTTTATAAAATTCAACAATATCATCTAAAAATTCAGTTACGGGATCAGCCTTTTTAATCTCTTTTCTGGTTAATTTTGTTCTTCCCACACTACACCTCTTTTGTAAAAAAAATAATGCGCCTGGCGGGACTCGAACCCACAGCCCCCGGATTAGGAATCCGATGCTCTATCCTGTTGAGCTACAGGCGCAAAATATTGAACAAACTTTTTACCATTTTTACTCCATTTTGTCAACAGAGAAAAAACATACTATTCCTTCCACCTATTAAATAATTCCCTGAAATTTATCTCCCTATTTCTAAATGCCTCAATATGAACCTGTAAATCGTTGTATTCCATTAATCTTTCAAAATTTTTTATTATACTTATAACCTCTGGGATAGATAAACTTCTCTCCCTATTTTTAATAATAATTCCCGTATAATCACAAAAAAGGGATAGAACCAAAAATGAAGTTTTTCTATATGTAAAATCTAAATATGCATTGGAGACTGCTCCCAAAGTTCTTAATTTTTCTCCAACAAAGTTTTTTTCTTTTAAAGAAGTTTTATCTCTAAGGATTGAAAAGGGATATTCAAAAATAATTTTTTTGCCACCTTGTGAAATAAAAATTTGAATAGTGAGGTTCTTCCTGTAACCATATCTATTTCTATAACGTCTTAAGATAAAAAAAAATTTATTTGGAGATGAAAAATCTATTTCAAATTGAGGATGCTCCTTTACCATTCTGCCACACTCAACCATTTTATAGTCCAGGTAATCACTCCCCAACTCCACCTTACTTATAAATCGAAAAAGAAACAGTACAAATAACGTGATAATGGGCAAAAAAATGGAAAAAAATAGGTAAAAGAAACCATATTTTTCAGGGATAAACTTTATAAATAACAACATTTGTAGAAAAGATAAAATAAAAAGAAAAATAAAAATTACCTTTCCCTTTAAAAGCACTCCCTTATGCAAAAAGGAAAATTTTCTCATTTTAATTCCTTCAATTGTTCATAAATTTCCTTTCTGTGTCCAAATTTATCATAAATTTTCTTTGCAAAACATCCATCGATATAATCCGTTTCCGCAAGTATAAAAATATTTCTCAAAATTTGATAGTAATTTGCCCTACTTAAAGCACTTTTCTTAAATATTTTCTCATATCTATTTTTAGAAAGGCCTAAAAACCAATCAAGATCGAATTTCTCTATTTCCTTTACACGAGTAAATCCCTTAAAAATACTCCCATTAATCCTATTTAAAGGACAAACCTGCTGGCATATATCACATCCAAAGATATAACCATTTAAATTAACGGCTATCTCCCTGGGGATAACCCCCCTGTTTTCAATTGTGTGATATGAAATACACTTTCTGCTGTCCACAATTCCAGGCTCCACAATAGCCCCAACGGGACAACTCTTAACACAGATATTACAATTTTTACAATATCTTAGAAAAGGTTTTTCAGCGCCCCAATTACGTGGGGATTCTATATCCAGAAGAAGTTCTCCAATAAAAAAGTAGGATCCTCTACCCTTTAAATAAAAAAGTCCATTTTTGCCTAAAAAACCATCTTCCATACACAAAAAAGCAAATCCCCGTTCCATAAATGGAGAACTATCCACAAATCCCACACTTTTTATACCAAAAACTCTCCTTAGTTCTCTTCCCAGATCCTTTAAAAAATTTCTAATTGTTAAGTGATAATCTTCATATTGGGCATATATAGATATTTTTGGCAAATTTGAGAAATTATGACTTACAGTGCTATCAAAATAACTAAAGAAGAAAAAAACAATGGATTTAAATTCTTTAAAATATTTAGCGGGAAATCTCATTATGTCTAAATTTTTACTAAACCAGTTTAGTCCGTCCAGATAACCCTTATCATAGGAATACTCAAACTTCTCAAAGATGGGATTTTCTATTGGAATGGGAAAGATATTGGAAGATATAACCCCAAATCTATCCACATAATTTTTTAAAAATTTTTCTACTTTTAAAATCAAATTTTAAATTCAAGGTTTCAATGTCTTTCTCAATTTTTCAAGTGCCTCTTTTAGGTAATCCTTCTCATCTATAACACTTTTTGGCACCTTTTCCTCAAAATATTTTCTTGCCTTTTTAATGGGCTCATCTAAAACTTCATAAAAATTTCTCTGATTTGCAACTGAATTTAGAGTATCCCGGTTATACAAAACTATATCTGAGACTATGACCCTTGCAAGTCTTTTAGCCTTATCGTGTTCAGGTGGTAAAACTTCCACCTCCTCCACAATTTTATCACCCACTTCCTCCTCAAGAACAATTTCTTCATCCTCCATCACCGTTGTTTCAGATATATCTTCCTTTTCAACCTCCTCCAATCTTTCAACCACAACTTTTTTCTTCTCCTTCTCCTCCTCAAACAACCTTTTTGCCCTATCCATGTCTTCCTTTGCAACGTCTACACCCTTTTCTGTATCTTTAAGTTTTTCCCTATATTCCGATATCTTTTCCTCATATTCCTTTATCTTATCTTCAAGTTTCTGTCTATCCCTAACCACAGACTCCATCTTCTCAGTATATTCTCTTGTCTCTGCCTCATATCTTTTTAATTCCTCTTCTGCCAATCTCAATTTTTCCCCAAGTTCTTCCTTTTCCTTTTTCTTTTCCTCTAATTTGCTTATCAATTCAGAATAATCACCCTCTTTTTCAGATGCCCCTTTAATTTCCTCAAATTCCTTTTCAAGCAAACTTTTCTTCTCTTCTAATTCTTTAAGTTTTTCTTCAAGTTCCTTCTTTTCTTTTTCAACATTTTCAATTTCTTCCGTTAACTTTTCCACTTCACCCTTTTTATCTTCCATTAACCTCTTCTGGGCATCAATTTCCTTTTTCAATTCTCCGATTTCCTTCTCTCTATCTGAAATCATTTCAATAACCTTCTCCCTCGCCTCTTTCAAGGTATCCAACTTCTCTTTTAATTCTTCCACCTTCTCATCTTCCTTAAATTCACTTTCAAAACTCTCTTTTTCTTTCTTTAACTTTTCAACCTCATCCTCAAATTCGGAATATTCCTCTTTTAACCTCTCTATCTCTTTTACAACGCTCAAAATCTCCTTTTCAAGTTCCTCTTTTCTGCTTACATGTTCATCCTTTTCCTTTTCCACAAATCTCAAATCCTCAATCAGATTTTCCCTTTCCTTTAAAAGCCTTCTCAATCTCTTTTCTTCCTCACTTAACTCCGATTCAAGTTTTTCATATTCATTTTTCACCTTCTCAAATTCTTCAAGCATCTTTTTGGCTTCAGCCTTTCCTTCCCTCACCTTTTCAGCAAGTCCTTCATTCTCCTTTTCAATTTCTTCTATCTTCTTTTCTAAATTCTCCTTTTCCCTCAGAAGGTGTTCCCTTTTCTCTTCAAAAAGTGTTATCTGAGTTTCAATATTTTTCTTTGTGGCAATTACTGAATCAAGATCTCCTTCAAATATCTTCTTTTTATTTAAATATTCTGAATAAATTTCAGCAGATTTTTCATTTAACTTTCCCAGTTCCTCCACTTCAAGCAGAAGTTTTTTCAAATAATTTTCCTTTTCCTGCCTATGGGCATCCACTTCCATATAACTTGCCTGGGCCTGTTTTAAAACCTTTTCAAGTTCCCTATGAACTTTTTCAGCCTTTTCCTCAATCATTAAAAGAAGTTTATTTATGCTTTCCTCATCCTCTTCAAAGGTGGAAATCTCACTGGCAAGCAAACCCTCAATCTCAGTTTCATTCCCTCCTTTTCCTTCTCCCTTAATAACTTCAAGACTTCTACTTAAAATAAGATCTGTTTTATTAATAATTGAAAAAAACTCTTTACTTTTTAGCCCCAATTTATTTTCTATTTCCTCAATCCCTTTAAACAACTCCCTGGATTCTCTTTCAACCTTTTTTATTTCTTCAAACAATTCCTTCAATCTATTTACTTTCACAGCCACAGGAGAAAGAGATTCTTTTACATATTCCTCTTCCATTTCAACAAGATTATCGTTTCCCTCCCCTTCAGCAACATTTTCCTCAACCGTAACTTCTTCAGAATCTTCTCTCTGAGATCCCTCAACTTCCTCTTCCAACTCCATTTCCTCTTCCTCTGGAGTAATTTCAACATCTTTAATCTCTTCCTCTACCTTTTCAACTTCCTCCCCAACCACGGCCTCTTCCTCATCCTTTACTTTTTCATCCTCTTCTATAGATTTTTCTTTAACGACATCTGGAATAATAGAAAGATCTTCCTTCTCATTTTCTTCTTTATTTCCACCAAATATATTCTTTAAAAAACCCATAATAAAACCTCTCCTTTTTTCTTCAATTATTTATTACCATATTTTAAATAAAGCTCCAAATATTTTTTAGCAGAATTCTCCCATGAAAAATCCTTTAACATTCCATTTACCATTAATTTTTTCCACATCTTCTTTTTGCCGTACACAAAAAGAGCCCTCTCTATAGAAGATAAAAAATCCTGGGTGGTGTACCTATCAAAAAGGAATCCCGTTCCCATTCCCGTTTCAATATTAAATTCTTCAACTGTATCAGCAAGCCCTCCTGTATTTCTGACAATGGGCACAGTGCCATACCTTAAACTATACATCTGATTTAGACCACATGGCTCGTAAAGTGAAGGCATTAAAAACATATCACTTCCCGCCTCAATCAGATGAGCAAGTTTTTCATCAAATATCAATCTTATTTTGAAAAAATCTCTAAATTCCCTTTCAAGATCCTTAAATTCTCTGTGATATTTTTTAAGTCCAGTCCCCAAAATAATGAAATAAACCCCTCTCTCCCTTAAAAGTGGTAAAACCTTTAAGACAAGGTCAAAGCCCTTCTGATCCACAAGCCTTCCTATCATGCTTATCAATGGCTTTTTCAAATCTGGATTTTCAAAACCAAATTCCTTAAGCAAAACTTCCTTATTTTTGTATTTTCCAGAAAGATTCTTTATTGAATAATTATATGGAATAAAGGCATCCTTTTCTGGATTCCATACAGAATAATCCACACCATTTATAATTCCATAAAAATCTTTTTCCCTGGTCAAAAGAATATCTCTGAGACCACACCCCAATTCATCATCTTTCAAAATTTCTCTGGCATAAGTTTTACTCACCGTGGTAATAACCCTTGAAAAGAGTATACCAACTTTCAAAAAATTCACCTTACCATAATACTCAAAGGGGCTCATTGGATAGTAAAGAGAAGTGTGAATTTTTAAAAAATCCATTATCGGTTTTTCAAATATTCCCTGATAACCAAGATTGTGTATAGTTAGCATTGTGGGAATCTTCCTGCCTGAAAAAGAGATAAAGGCAGGTATCATGGAGGTTTGATAATCATTACAATGTATGAAATCACATTCCGCAAAATAGAGGAGGAAATTTACAACACATTTTGAAAAAAATCCAAATCTCCTGTCGTTGTCCTCATATCCAATGCCATTAAGTGGATTTGTATAGATACCGCTTCTTCCAAAAAACTCCCTATTCATAAAGAAAAAAACTTCTATATCTGAATCAGGCAATTTTCCCTTAAAAACAGAGAAAGGTTTTACCCCCTCCCCCGTTTCAACTACCGATTCATATATTGGATACCTTTCAATCAATGAAAACCCTGTTCTGGCAATTCTTTTATAGTAGGGTAGCAAAATAAAAACATCCACCCCTATTTTTCTAAGTGCCATTGGCAAAGAGGCTGAAACATCTGCAAGTCCCCCCTCTTTTACAAAGGGCTTAAGTTCCGTGGTTACATAAGCCACTTTCATAGTGTTACTCCACTATTACATCTTTACTATAAAAAGATAGATCCCTCAAAAATTTTGCTGCATCTTCAGGAGGTGTGGGATTTATATAAAAGCCAGTGCCCCATTCAAAACCTGCTATTTTAGTAAGTCTCGGGATAATTTCCAGATGCCAGTGAAAATCCCACTCAATTGTATCCCAATAAAAAGATCTCCTTGGTTTAGCCTTTACATTGGGGACCGTGTGAAGTACAAAATTAAAGGGCGGATTTCTAAGCCCAATCTTAATCCTCAGGAGTATATCTTTTAAAATTTCTGCAAAATCCAGCAGTTCTTCTTGAGTTAATTCGGCAAAATTGTGGTTGTGCCTCTTGGGCATTATGTTTATCTCAAAGGGAAACCTTGAAGCATATGGCGCATATGCAACAAAATTATTATTGGATACAATTATCCTTTCATATTTCTCCATTTCATAATCCAGAATATCACAAAATAGACATCTATTTTTGTGCATAAAATGTTCTTTGGCAGACTCAAGTTCAATGGCAACAATCTTCGGAGTTATGGGAGTGGCTATTATCTGGGAATGGGAATGACTCAGAGATGCTCCAGCAGCCGCTCCATGATTTTTAAAGATAAGTATATATTTAAATCTCTCATCATTTTTTAAATCAAGCCATCTCAATCTATAAGTATCCAGAACCTTTACAATGTGTTCCACAGACATATCTGCCATGGATAAATTATGAGAAGGGGTTTCAATCACCACCTCATGGGCACCTATCCCCCTCATTCTGTCATAAACTCCCATGCCCTTCCTCTCAAGATCACCCTCTATCATTAAAGCGGGAAATTTATTGGGAATTACCCTTACCTCCCACCCGGGCCCATTAGGGGAAGAACCTTTCTTTCTTATGGCAAAGATTTCTGGAGGAGTTCTATCTTCATGCCCCTCACAGAAGGGACAACTTTCACCTGATTTTTCCACTTCAGGAGGAAGTTGAAAATCGCGGGGTCTCTTACCCCTTTCCACAGAAATAATTACCCATCTCTTTTGAATTGGATCATGTCTCAGTTCAGGCATATCTAAACCCTTTCAATCTTAAATGTATATGAAAATTTAAAATCTTTAAATAACATAGAAATGGAAAGCCCTTGATATGTGGAATCTATTCTATCAACATTCAAAGAATAGGTTATTACGGGATAAAAAAATAGAGAAAATGGAACATCTGCCTCCACCAAAATTTTAAACCCCCTTCTGCCGTCAACAACTGAAAAATTTCTAACCCCATGGAAAGTTTTTTTCTTCCCCACCCCAAATTTTTCAATCCCATTTATGGTAAACCACTTTTCTGTATCCTTAAATGTCAAAAGAGATAAATCATACAAAATAAGCAAATCCCTATTACTTTCATTTGTGATAGTATTTTTAAAATAACTACCCTTTTTAAAAAAAGAAATTTCTTCTGAGATCCCCTCACTCTTAAAAAATAATTTAAAATCATCCCCTTCTTTAAAAATTTCACCCTTTTCATAGGAAACAGTTAATCCCTGAAAATTTCCCCTAATGAGGGAATCAAGATCTATACCATTTTCAACAAAATACTTTCTATTCCCCCACCTTGGCCTTTCATCAAAGCCCATTAAATCTGGAAGGGTAATTTTTTTATCTCTATCAAGCAAGACAGCACCTTCTACAATATTCTTAATGTGATATCTCTCTCTGTATCTTGCAACCACATCAAAAAAATTTACACCACTTTTCTTATCATACCAAATTGGAATCTCCCCACTTCTCTCTTTTATAACCAGAAAACTCTCATCTGTATTTATCAAAAACTCTTTTTCCCCATCAAGATCAAGGTCAACATTCCTAAAACCAGGACAAAAATCTTCTTCTTCCCAGAATTTATCCAACCCACTAAAGATATCTCTAAAACATCTATAACTATTCTCCCTCAAATGTGGTAAATAAATCCCTCCAAATACACCATGCCAGTACACATCATTACACTGCGATTCCAGAAGTTTATCCAGAAGTTTATCACCTGTTATCCCTTTACTCTCCATTTCTCTCGACAGGAAGTTTCCAAGTTTATTTATGATATTACTTTCCCCATATTTTATCAGAAAATTCCTCCAGATACTTCCCCGCAAAAAGGACTTATTTTCCTCGTAAATTCCCCATTCCTTTAATCTATCCTTAATCTCCGAAAACTTTAAGGCCTCTTCTGGAGGAAGTGCCCATTCTCCCATCTCAATATAGGAATTTGAAGGTATTATAACTTTTCCAGTAGCCTTTTCACTGCAAAAAAATGATGAAAGCGTTTCCGTCTCAAGCCAGGAAGAATTCCTTTCAACCATTTCAAAA
>JAMOQF010000079.1 GCA_027064125.1 Acidobacteriota bacterium | reverse complement strand
ATCTTGCCTGAAAAAATCTTGCCTGACACCTTTTTTGACACCTTTTTGAAACTTTTCTCTCAATCACTCAATCAGGTCTGTCCCCTCTTCTATTTCTTGTTTTTTTATTTTCCTACCCTAAAAGCCCCTAAAAGTTTATGAAAAAATGGTGCCAAAAAACAGTGCCAGACAAAAAAATCTTTTTCTTTCTTTTCTATAAACCCTTGGTAGGGGTTATGTGGGGGTAAATTTAGCCTGACACCTTTTCCCAAATCCCAAATCTAAAATCTTGCCTGACACTTTTTTAAAATTTTGACACTTTTTTAAAATTTTTATTCCAATCAGGTTTCATCACAATTTTCCATCTCATATGGGGGAAATTCTTGACTACAAATATGGCTTTAGAAGTTATTCTGTAATAACTATTTTCTCCTGTTTGATATTCCATAATGTATTTTTCCCCTTCTTCAGAAAATTTTTCTCCTCACACGATTAATGTTACATCGCCTAAAATTCTTTTAAAAATTTGACTTTAACCTTTCCCTTATAGTAAAAAGTTCTTTAAAACACTTTTGAGGTGTTTTATGAAAAGAAATCTTTTACTTTTCTCCTTTGTTATATTAATTCTATTGTGGGCGTCGTGTTCTTCCGGGAAAAATAATAAACCTGAAGTACTTATCGATAAACTTGTGATAATTTCTCCCCATGAAAATTCTGTTAAGGAAAATTTTTTACCTGCATTTTCTTCCTGGTATTTTAAGAAGACTGGAAGAAAAGTTAAGGTGGAATGGTTAACTCAGGGTGGAACTTCCGACAATTTGAGGTATATAAGATCTGAGTTTAAGAAATATCCAGAGGGAATTGGAATAGATATGATGTGGGGTGGAGGGATTTCTCCATATCTTAAGTTAAAGAGTGAAGGCCTGTTAAAAAGGGTAAACCTTGAGAGTTCCATTGTTGGTAAAATACCACCTTCTTTGAATGGAATTCCCCTTTATGATAAAGATGGATACTGGTATGGATCCTGTCTTGCCGGATTTGGGATAATTTTTAACAGGATGGTGCTGAAATATAAAAAATTGAAGGTCCCAGAGAAATGGAGTGACATTGTAAATAGGGACTTTTTTGGTTGGATAAGTTGTGCAGATCCCAGACACAGTGGAAGTAGTCATGTCGCCTTTGATACAATTGTTCAGGCCTATGGCTGGGAGAAGGGATGGGAAATCCTCGTAAAAATAGGTGCAAATGTTAAGAGATTTACAATTTCTTCACAGGAAGTGATAAAGGATGTTGTTTCTGGAGATGTGGCATGTGGTTTTTGTGTGGATTATTTTGCTTGGAAGGAGGTAAAGGAATTTGGTAAGGAAAAAGTTGGATTTGTCTTTCCAGAGGATGGTTTTATGATTAATCCAGATTGTTTTGGGGTGCTAAAAGGGGCACAGAATCTTGAGGTGGCTAAATCCTTTATGAATTTTGTCTTGAGTGATGAGGGGCAAAAAATATGGATGTTGCCTGAAGGAGTTCCCGGTGGTCCTATAAAGAGTTCCATTTTCCGTTTAAGTATTTCCCCGGATGTATATGGTGAAGTTAAGGGAAAAAGTTTTGTGAGTGTAAATCCCTTTGAAATTAAAGGTACCCTTGATTATGACATAGAAAAAGCGGAACTTTTGTGGAGTGTCTTTAACGATCTCTTCGGGGCTTTAATAGTTGACAATCACGATCTTTTAGTTGAAGCGTGGAAAAAATTGGGTAAGAGTTCTCAGAAGGAAAATTTAGTAAAGGAGTTGGTTAAAATGCCTGTCAATTTTGATGAAGCGAAGAAACTTGCCGCAAGGTGGGACGATGAGGTTTTCAGAAATAAAAAGATAAATGAGTGGTTAAACTTTGCCTCAAGAAAATACAACAAAATTATAAGTCTGGCGGAAGAAAGGTGAAGGTTAAATTTGAGAATATCTCAAAAAATTTTGATGGTGTTGAAGTTTTAAGAAATATTTCCTTTGAGATAAGGGAAGGTGAATTTTTCTTTTTATTGGGGCCTTCAGGGTGTGGTAAGACAACATTACTTAGAATAGTTGCTGGTTTTGAAAAGCCTTCTTCAGGAAGGATTCTCTTTAATGGTAAAGATGTATCAGATATTCCTCCTGAAAAGAGAAAGGTTGGAATGGTATTTCAAAATTATGCCATCTGGCCCCATATGACTGTTTTTGAAAATGTCGCATATGGGCTTTTATTGAGAAAAATTGAGAAAAGTGAAGTGGAAAAGAGGGTTTCTGAGGTGTTGGATCTCGTTCAACTTAGAGGGTATGAGAAAAGGTATCCCTCTCAACTTTCCGGGGGACAACAGCAGAGGGTTGCCGTTGCAAGGTCTCTTGTGGTAAATCCACAGTTACTTCTCTTTGACGAACCTTTAAGCAATCTGGATGCAAAGTTAAGGATTGAAATGAGAAATGAACTGAAAAAAATTCAAAAAAGGAGTGGGATTACCTCAATATATGTAACCCACGATCAAAAGGAAGCCCTTTCAATGGCTGATTATCTCGTTATTTTAAATAATGGAAAAATTGAGCAGATGGGAAAACCCTTTGATATATACAACTTCCCTAAAAATAAGTTTGTTGCTGGATTTATAGGTGAAACAAATTTTATTTCCGGAATTGTCAAAGAGCAGAGTGAAAGTGGTGTTGTTATTGAAACGGAAATAGGGGAAATCACTGGAATTTCACGGGAGAGATTTAATAAAGGGGACAAAGTAATTGCCTCTATAAGGCCACATCATATTAAATTTGTGGGAGACCAGTATAAATTTAAAGTTGAAGATTCCATTTTTATGGGGGAGTATGAATATTTTGTGCTCTCAAATGGCAGTTGTAAACTTCACATGATGGATTTTGAAGGAAAATTGCCATTTCCAAAAAGTGGAGACATTGTTTCAATTGGTTTTTCACCCAATAAAGTGGTAATTTTAAAGGATGAATAAAAAGAAATTTATCTTAAATGTTATCTTATTTCTTATCTTTTCATTTTTCTTCATATTCTTTGTCTATCCTCTGGTATATGTTTTTATAAAGTCCTTTTACATCAATGGTAAAATTTCCTTTTCCTTTTTTCCCATAATTTTTTCAAATTCTGTTTTGAGAACTTCAATTTTAAACAGTTTTGAAATTGCACTTTTTACAACCCTTTTAACCACATTACTTTCCCTGCCTGTAAGTTATATGAGTGTTAAGTTTTCCTTCAGGTTAAAGGGAGTTTTACAATCGTTTTTGCTCGTTCCTCTTATTTTGCCACCATTTGTGGGTGCAATTGGTATGAAGAAAATTTTTGCCAGGATGGGCTCTTTAAATCTGCTTTTGATGAAATTGGGATTAATCAGTGCCCCAATTGATTGGCTTGGAGATGGAGGTTTTTTAGGTGTAATCTTACTTGAAACACTCCATCTTTATCCCATAATGTATCTAAATATCGTGGCTGCACTTTCAAATATTGATCCCACAATGGATGAGGTGGCAAAGAGTATTGGGGCAAGTAGATTTAAAATTTTTAAGGATATAACACTGCCCCTTGCCATGCCCGGTTTTTTTGCAGGGGCTGTGATAGTTTTCATATGGGCTTTTACAGATCTTGGAACACCTCTAATTTTTGATTTTTATAAAACGATACCTGTGCAGATATTTCACATGTTAACGGATATAAATGAAAATCCTGCTGGGTATGTGCTTGTGGTGTTTATAATTATAATAACGCTTCTGGTGTTTTTAATTTCCAAGAATTTTTTTGGTAAAAAAAGGTATGAGATACTTTCCAAGGGGTTTGTGAGGAAAGCAGAAAAAGAGTTAAAGGGGATAAAGAAATTTTTGTTCATATCCTATGCCATTTTTTTAATTTCCTTTGCCCTGATCCCCCACATTGGGGTTTTGCTTGTCTCCCTTTCAAAGGATTGGTTTGGGACAATTTTACCTTCCCACTATACCCTCTCACATTTTGCCACCATTTTTAAAAATCACCTTACGATAATTTCAATAAAAAATAGTTTTCTCTACAGTTCTTTAAGTACCCTTCTTGATATTTTTCTCGGAATTACAATTGGATATATTCTAATTAGAACAAAGGTTAAGGGAAGGGATATTCTGGATTCCTTTGTAATGCTTCCCCTTGCCCTTCCGGGGATAGTCCTTGCCTTTGGATACCTTTCAAGTTTTAGTAAAACTTTTCTTGATCCTAGAATAAATCCGGTACCCCTTCTTGTCATAAGTTATGGTATAAGAAGACTTCCTTACATGGTCAGGTCTGTATATGCAGGTTTTCAGCAACTCAGTAAGTTTATGGAGGAGGCGTCCTACAGTTTAGGTGGAGGGAAGGTGCACACCTTTAGAAAAATAACCTTTCCCCTGATTTCAGCAAATATCCTTGCCGGTGCCCTTTTATGCTTTGCATATGCCATGCTTGAGGTGAGCGATAGTTTAATACTTGCCTTGAGGGAGAAGTTTTTCCCCATTACAAAGGCCATATACATTTTGTTTAACTCGGTTTCAGGAGGATTTTATGTGGCTTCGGCTCTTGGAATGGTTGGGATGTTGATACTTACTTTTGCAATTCTTATTGGCGGAAAAATCCTGGGTAAAAAGTTTGGGGAGATGTTTAGAGTTTGATATCTTAAAAAAATTTGATAATTTTTTTTTGAAGTATTATAATTAAGTTGTGAAAATGATATTTCTGAGGGAAAAATGGTAAGTAATCTTAGAAAGGAAAAGCGAATTACATTAAAGGTTTCCCTGCGAGCAAAGGGCAGATCCCATATGGGATTTAATATTGATACCCAGATTTTTACTGAAAATGTAAGTAAAAGTGGGATGTGTTTTGTATGTAATTCCCCCATTCCTTTGAGAAATGGTGATATCTTGGAACTTGAACTCTCAAATCAAAATTTCAAAACCAGGGTAAAATTTAAAATTGTATGGAAAAATGGTAATAAGTTTGGCGGCTATTTCCTCTTAAAGCCTGAGCCCTGGTTTTTGAAGTAATTTTTTGAAGTTTTTAAATGAAAACAATTGTTGCAGTTTTTTTCATTTCCCTTTTGATATCCTACTTTACAGCGAAACTTTTTCTTTTTTTAGATATTAAGCAATTCTATGATATCCCTGATAGAATGAGGAAAATTCATGAAAAGCCCATCTTGAGGGCAGGGGGGATTGCAATTTTTGTGGGAATTCTTTTTTCTATCCTTTCTCTTTTTTTCTACACCAACAAACTTACCACAGGATTTGCCCTGAATTTTGATAAATTTGAGAAAATACTTTTACCTGCTTCTTTGATGTTTCTCCTTGGTATCTTTGACGATGCCTTTGGACTATCTGCTAAGGTTAAATTGCCGGTTCAGATTATTGCAGCAGTGGTAGTTTTTCTGGAAGGAATTAAATTATCTGTTGTAAAAATTCCACTGATAGGTGTTGTGGATTTTGGTTACTTTGCCCCTTTTATTACCATTTTGTGGATAGTTGGGATTACAAATGCCTTTAATTTTATAGATGGAATGGATGGACTTGCTTCAGGGATTTCCTTTTTTGCTGCTTTTACAATTTTTTTGATATCCCTTTTGGAGGGGGAGTATGTAATTTCCCTGTTTACTGCATCCATTTGTGGTTCTATTTTGGGGTTTATAAAATTTAACTGGCATCCCGCAAAATTGTTTTTAGGGGATTCTGGGAGTTATTTTCTGGGTTTTTTAATTGGAAGTCTTTCAATAATATCTTCCACAAAGAGTTCAATAATTGTGGCAATAACCATTCCAGTTATGATCATGGCATATCCACTTCTGGATCTTCTACTTGCTGTTTTAAGGAGGATTTTAAGGGGTAGATCAATTTTTTCTGCCGATAGGGAACACATCCACCATAAATTGCTTGAAAGAGGATATTCATACAAGGGGATTGTTCTATTGCTATATTTAATTTCAGGTTTGTTTGGTTTTTTAGCCATTCTGGTTATGTTTGTAAAATCCAATTATTTGAGTTTTATAATACCTCTTTTTTCTGGGATTTTTGCCGTTTACTTTGTAAGAAAACTTGGTTATGAGGAGTTTAAAAGTTTTATTTCAAAGGTAGATGAGGTGGTGGATATTGAAAATGAAAAAAAATTTAAATTCTATCTTGAAAGGATAAAGAGATCTTCAACTGAAGAGGAATTTATAGATGTTTTGAAAGAATTTTTTAAGGAATTTGAATTTGAAGATTATTTTTTCTACATTGAAGGTAGTAATGGGGATAAATTTTTTATTGGTGATCTATCTCTCTTAGATAGTGCAGATAGAACTGGAAATCTCTTTTTAAAATTTCCCTTTAAGGGTGAAAACTTGAGAAAAGTATATATAATGCTTTCTTCCAAAAGGGATTTTGAATTTTGTGAAAAGGTTATTGAAAAGATCTTACCTGAAATTTCATATAAAGTGTCGCTTTTTGGAGATAAATTGTTGAAAGTAAAGGATAAAAATTAATTTTTTTTAAAAAACTTTTGCCATTTTTAAACTGATTGTATAATATCACCTTTAAAAAACTCTGGAGGTGATATTATGAAAAGGTTTTTGCTGATTTTGGTTGCAATTTTAATTGCTTTTATTGTTGGGTATACGATACCAAGTCTTAAGGTTTCAAAACTTGAGGAGAAAAATGACAAACTCTCAAAGAAAGTGGATGAACTGAGTTCTCGATTGCTGGAAAAGGATAGACTTGTAAGTCAGTATAAGGATGAAATTGAACTTAGAAAGTCTTTGATGAATCTTTTTATTGACTTTGAAAATAGAAATTTTGGAAATGCCATAAAGTCCCTTGAGAATTTTCAGAAGGGGGTAAATTCCTTTTTAAAGAATTATGGGAATTCTCCTTATGGCAAAAAGTTAAAGGAGTTTCTGGATTCTGAAGATGGCAAAAAACTTGAAGATATTGTGAAAAAGGGAGATTTGAAGGATTTAAAATCCCTTGAGGAGATAGTTATTTCACTTTTGAATTAGCCTTCAGTTTTTTCAGGAATTTTTGGGTTTTTTCTCTTAATTTTTCAATATTTTTTATTCCTCCAAATCTGCAGTCGTAGTATATCTTCACAATTTTGATAAATTCTTCTCCTACTTTTTCCTCTTTTATCCTCTTTGAAAACTCCATTGGGGTTTCCCACTTTCCTTTTTTTAAATTTAATTTTTCAAGTTCCTTAAGCACATCCAGAAAAATCTTTGTGCATTCATTGTCTACCTTTTCCCTTCCTGATAACCTTTTGAAAATTAAAATTGATAAAAAGATTAAAAAAAAGATGATTGCCATGATGAAAAAATTTCTTTTGCGGTAGAAAATGGGCTTTATTTTCATGTCTGATATTGTGATCTTTCCCTGAAGGTAATTTGCAACCCTATCCAGGAGATTCTCTCTGAATTTTTTGAAGTTTTTCTTGTAATCTACTGTTTTTGTGTGAATTTTCCAGAATAGTCTGAATTGATCAGAGAAGTCATAGTTTATTATGTTTCTAATCCAGAAAAATCTGATGGCTTCAATTAAATTGGAAATATAGGATTCCCTGTAGATTTCACTGGAGGGAGGAGTGGGGTCAAAGGAAATCCATCCATATTGGTTAAAGAATATTTCCACCCAACTGTGGGCGTGAAGTTCCCTTACTACAAATGTTTTACTGAAGGGATTGTAATCTCCCCTTCTAAATCCATTTACGAGTCTTGATGGAATTTTTATGTATCTTACCATTAGCGCCATTGCCGAGGCAAAGTATTCACAGTATCCCTTTTTGCTTACAAATAGAAAGTGGTAAATGGGATCTTCCCCCTCTGGAATGGGATTTAGGTTGAGGGAGTATCTGTAGTTTTTTTTGAGGTAATTTTCTATTGCCAGGACCTTTTCTAAAGGGGTTTTTTTATCTCCGGTTATTTTTAGGACAAGATCATATATTTTTTTATTGAAGTGGGGTATTTTTAATGTCTGTGGAGGAACCATATTGAGGTCTATTTCTTCTATTTTTTTGAGTTCCTTCATCCCGGGTCTATTGATATCTGCAAATACTGTGTATCTGAATTTTTTAAAGATGGGAGTTATGCTTTTTATCGAGTCTGTCTTTGTCAGAATTAGGGTTTTTAAGTTTATGTCCAGTGCTATGGGTCTCCATGGGGTGAAAATAACTTCGCTAATTCCCGGTTCAAGGTAAAAGGTGCTTTTTAAAAGGATTTCCCTATTGTTTCTTTTTAAAATGTAAAATAGATGTCTCCTTGAACTTTTTCTGAGTATCTTCTCAGGTGATGGGGATACATACCATCTCCTTCCATCAAAATTATCCAGTGCGATTCCTCTCCACTTTACCCATTCCGGTATTTTAGATGGTGATTTATCAGTTGCCACCCTCATGACAATTTTTGAGTTTTTCAAAATTTTCCCCACATCTCCTATTTCCGTTTCATTTGAAAATCCACTTATGTAGTTGTTCATTCTCAAGTTTATGTCAAAGGCTGTGAAAGAAAATCTGGGCATGGTGAAAAAGATGGGTATTGTAAAAAGGAGCATAATCAATAAAGCGAGAATTGCGGTTTTGGTAAAAGGTGATATATTTAAATTATATTTTTTAAAAAATTTGTCCCACGCTGAAAGGGTAAAGATTTCACCTTTTTGTTCCCTGTCAACTTCAAGAGAGGAACTTCTTATTTCATATAACATTGTGAGGATTAAAGATGAGGTTAAAAACCACAGAAGACATAAGAGAAAATAGATGTCAAAGACTATTGTTGTGGATATGAGAATAATGGAAAAGGAAAGCAGGAATATATAGAAGTAATCCCTTCCCGATTTTATGTTAAAGAGTTTAAGAATAAGGGCTAAAATTGCAGTGTGGACTGTGGATAGTATTATGTCTCCACTGTAAAATATGTAGTCAGTACCAAAAAATATGAAAAAGAATATGAAGGTAAACAGTGTTAAAAGGGGATTTCCCTTTTTTTTATTACTTCTTTCTCCATATAGAAAGGATAAAATTATTCCCAGTAAAAAGATGATATTAAAAGGAATGTCAAGTTTTCCCGATAATCCAATTGTAAAATAGGAGGATAAGACCATGTTGTAAAGTATTATTTTTATGTAATTCCTTTTTACGGATTCCATTTTAACTCTTCTAAATTTAGAATTTTCACATTTTTAAAGGGTGTATTTTTATAAAAGTAATTGGGTAAAAAGGTAAACAATATGGTCTTTTCTGGAATTATGCTTTCATCTGGAAATTCCTTAAAAATTGGGTGTTCTTCAACACTTTTTAGTTCCTTAATGGATATTTCTGACAAAAAGGGAAGTTCCTCTCCTTCATTTATCATACCCTTTCCAGGGGAAAAGAATTTTATATTTTTATTGCTGAAGATATAGATGGAGGCTATAAGTGAGATAAACCTTTCAAAGATCTCCCACTTTTTCCTATCGATATCTGAAATGATGTAATTGTCAATTGCAATTATCCTTTCCTCACTTTTGATTTCGGCAAAGTCCTTGACAATAAGTTTACCTGTTTTTGCAGAACTTTTCCAGTGGATGTGCCTCGTATCCTCTCCCGGTATGTATTTTCTAAGGGCATATAGATCATCTCCCATTCCCTTTCTGTTTAATTCCCTTTCAAATTCCTTAAAAAATCCTGAGATTTTAATGCTTTCTTCAGGTATAATTTCAGGATACACCACAACTTTCCCCTGTGGTTTTGTTTTTTTCCCTTTTTTAAAGAATCCAAAGGGAAAAGATGTGGTGATGAGCACTTCCTCTGGAAAGTATATTCCCCTTCTGGGGAAATTTATTTTCCCGGGATCTATTATCTTTTTTTTGGGTGGAATGTATGGGTAGTATCCAAGAACTTCCTTTTTAAAGGTTTTGTTGTCATACCTTTTGAGGGTGTTATTTTCCATTTTGATGCTTAAAATTATGGAGAAAGAAGGGAGAAATTTTTTCTCATTTTCTATTGTGCATATTACATTTCCCCCTTTTCTGGCAAAGATTCTGGATTGATTTTCTATTTTTACGTTTAATTTGTACAGGGAATTTCTTGAAATTAAGCCTGAAGCAATTATTGCAGAGATTAAAAAGGAAAAGATCAGGTATAACAAATTGTTCCCGGTGTTTATACCTGCGAGGGCTATCAAAATTACCAGGGTCATAAATAGATATCCAAGGGGTTTTATTTTGAAATTTATGTCAAAATCAGGGCTTTTAACCACATTTCTTATCATGGGGGGTAGGAAGAATATGATTACGAGAATAATCAGGAAGAGGGATGCGATTGTTAAAATAATTCCTGCTTTAATTGCCATTAATTTAAACATGACGGCGGCGAGAAACATCAGGGCTATGGTTATTGCAAGGGTGAAAATTGCCCAGAAAAATGGGTGTTTTATCTTCTTCATTATTACTGTGGAACGGGAATTTCCTTTAAGAGTTCTTCTATTATTTTTCTATTTTCTTTAAAGGTGCTTTTCCCCTGGATTTCCTTGTTTTTCAGAATAATTCTATGGGATAGGACATAGGGGGCCATGTATTTAACATGATCTGGAGTTACATAGTAACTTCCACTGATAAATGCAAATGCCTGAGAGGCTTTATACAGGTAAATGGATCCCCTTGGACTGACACCTATTTCAATTCTTGGGTCATTTCTGGTTTCTGTGATGATCTCAATTATGTAGTCTAAAATGGATTCCTCTGCATAGATTTCAGAAATTTTTTCCTGTAGTTTGACAATTTCTTCCCTTTCAATTACAGGTGTTAATTCACTGAGTGGAGTTTTTGATGGAATTTGTTTTATTATGTTTTTTTCCTCTTCCTCCAGGGGATATCCCATCTCTATTTTAAGAAAGAATCTGTCTAACTGCGATTCTGGTAGTGGAAATGTTCCATGGTGTTCAGATGGATTTTGTGTGGCAATTACCATAAAGGGTTTTGGAAGTTCATAGGTTATATTTTCAACTGTGACACTTCCCTCATTCATCGCTTCAAGGAGTGCACTCTGTGTTTTGGGTGTAGCTCTATTGATTTCGTCGGCGAGTACTATATTTGCAAAAATTGGTCCCCTTTGAAATTGAAATTTTCCTGTGGATTGATCGTAGATGTTTATGCCGATTATGTCTGAAGGGAGTAAATCGCTTGTGAATTGAATTCTTTTAAAAGAACAGTTAATTGATTTTGCTATTGCCCTTGCCAGTGTGGTTTTCCCCATTCCGGGTAAATCTTCTATTAATAGATGTCCCCCGCATAAAAGGGATACGAGGGAAAGTCTTATTACATCCTCTTTTCCGATAATTACCTTTGATATATTTTCAATGAGCCTTTCTATTTTTTTTAATTCTCTATCCATATTCAAACTCTAAAATTTAATAGATACATCCCCTTGCCAATTTTAAAAGAAGATTTTATTGCCTTTGTTATAAAGATTTTTGCATTTAGGGTGGAGTCCACAACATTTTTGCCCTTTGCAAGGCCTGCAGTTATTGCAGCAGAAAAGGCACAACCTGTTCCATGGATATCACCTATTTCCTGTTTCTTTTCCTGAAAACTTACAAATTCATTTCCATTGAAAAAGAGGTCCACAGCGAAGTCATTTAGATGTCCCCCTTTAATAATCACATTTTTAACACCCAGATTGAAGATGCCCACAGCGGCATTTTTCATTCCTTCTATGTTTTTAATTTCCTCCTTCATATTTGCAAGTATCTTTGCTTCCTTTAAATTGGGGGTGATTACAAGGGCTCTGGATATTAATTTTTTCATTGCCTCCAGCCACTCTTCATTGAAAAAGTTTTCTCCGGTGGTTGTGGATGTTATTGGATCCACCACAAGATTTTTTATCCTGTACTTTTCAACGGCCAGAATAACTGCTTCAATTGCTTCCACTGTGGGGAGGAGACCTGTTTTTACCGCATTTGGCTCAAAGTCACTGTATATGGCATCAATCTGGGATAGTATATCTTCCTTTTTGAGATTTATAATTTTTTTGAATTGAAAAGTGTTTTGAGATGTAATTGCAGTTATAACAGATGTCCCATAGATCCTGAAGTTATTAAATGTTTTTAAATCAGCCTGAATACCAGCCCCTCCTATGGGATCTGAACCACCTATCGTTAGGGCTGTATAGATTTTTGGTTTAATTAAGATTTCTTTGAAGTTTTTTATCACCATACCTTTCCTCATGAAAAAAATTATAGCACAGAGGTTATTTTTTTCCAATAGATGGTTTGTGGTGAGTTTTTAATGTTTTTTAAGTGGACTTTTAATTTAAATATAATTTAAGTTTTTTACAAAATTTTATTGTAATTTTAATTCTTCTGTATATAATAAATTTTACTTTTGTGAAGAGAAATTACTATGCAAAGTAATGTATTGGCCCTTATTTTATATCTCATTATAGTGGTTTTTACAGTAGGATTTATGATTTTTCTTTCCGTTTTCTTGGGTCCCAAAAAGGAAAGTGATGAAAAGGGAGAGCCCTTTGAGTGTGGTATCAGGGAGATAGATGAACATCCCCCTACTTTTTCAGTTAAATTTTATCTGGTAGGTTTGTTATTCCTTCTCTTTGACATAGAAATTGCCTTTATGTATCCATGGGGTGTTGATTTTAAATCTCTTGGTCTTTTTGGCTTTGTTGAGATGTTTTTATTTACCCTGGTGCTTTTAGGTGGACTTTTATATGCTTATAAAAAAGGAGTTTTCAAATGGGAGTAAAAAGAGTTGTTACCGGTGTTTTTGGGGAAGAAGGTTTTATTACTACAAAGCTTGACAGTATGGTTGGATGGGCGAGAAAATATTCCCTTTTCGTATATCCCTTTGTAACTGCCTGTTGTGGAATGGAGTATATGTCCGTTTCCTGTGCCCACTACGATCTTGATAGATTTGGGGCTGCATTACCGAGGTTTTCTCCAAGGCAGGCTGATTTATTGATGGTTGTTGGGACCATTAGCCATAAGATTGCTCCCGTTTTGTTGAGGGTATATGAGCAGATGACTGAACCCAAGTGGGTAATAGCCTTTGGCACCTGTACCTGTACCGGTGGGTTTTATGATAATTATGCTACAGTACAGGGGATAGATACCATCTTGCCTGTGGATGTCTATATTCCCGGATGTCCTCCAAGACCGGAAACCGTTTTAGATGGAATAATGAAATTGCAGGAAAAAATCCAGAATTCAAAACAGGAGTATTAAATGTCTGATATTTTTGAAAGGATCAGGGAAAAATTCCCGGAGTATTTTAGGTCTTCCCATTCAAATTTTGGAGATGATACAATTTTAATAAAGCCAGAAGGTCTTTTGCCTGTAATGGGTTATTTAAAAGATGAAGAAGGGTTTAATGTGCTTATGGATTTAACCTGTGTGGATTACTATGGTGAAGAGGAAAGATTTGAGGTGGTATACCACCTCTATGACCTCACGGAAAAGAAGAGACTTAGAGTCAAGGTTAGATTAAGGGAAGAGGAACCTGTAGTGGAGTCTCTTTCTCACATGTGGAAAAATGCCAACTGGTACGAGAGGGAAGTGTGGGATATGTTTGGTGTAAAGTTTTTAAACCATCCCAATCTAAAGAGAATTTTAATGTATGAAGAGTTTGAGGGACATCCCCTGAGGAAGGATTATCCCCTTAGAAAGAGACAGCCCAGGGTTGGGCCTTTAAATTAATAAATTTTAAGGGTAGAGGTTATGGAAAAGGAAACTGTAAAAAAAGATATGTTTTTGAATATGGGGCCTTCTCACCCTGCCATGCATGGAATTATCAGGATAATGCTGGAACTTGAGGGTGAAACAGTTGTCAATGCGGATGTTGAGATTGGTTATCTTCACAGAGCCTTTGAAAAGAGTTGTGAAAATGTATCTTACAATGGTGTTATTCCCTATACAGATAGGTTAAATTATGTTTCTCCAGCCATAAATAACTTTGGCTATTGTATGGCAGTTGAAAAACTTCTTGGTGTTGAAATTCCAGAGAGGGCAAAATATATCAGAACCATAATTTCTGAGATTTCCCGTATAGCAGATCACTTAACCTGTGTTGGTGCGTCGGCCATGGAACTTGGGGCCTTTACTGCCTTCCTATATTTTATGCAGGCGAGGGAATTCATGTATGAACTCTTGGACGATGTAAGCGGTGCAAGGGTTACTGTTTCCTATGGCAGGATAGGGGGTGTTAAGGCGGATTTTCCAGAGGGGTTTCAAGAAAAGGCTGAAAAATATTTTAAAGAAACCGAAAAATTATTGGGGGAAATTGAAGGACTCCTCACGAAAAATAGGATTTTTTATGATAGATTAAGGGGTGTGGGGGTTATTTCTCAGGAGGATGCCATCAGTTATGGGATAATGGGACCATTCCTCCGCTCAACTGGTATCCAACATGACCTTAGAAAGGCGGAACCCTATTTTGTTTATGATAGAGTGGATTTCTTTGTGCCCTACGGTGAATATGGGGATAACTACGATAGATACCTTGTGAGAATGGAAGAGATGAGACAGAGTATAAAAATTTGTCGCCAGTGCTTTGAACAGATGGAGCCCGGTGAAGTAAAAAGTGAAATTCCTCAGGAGTTTATTTCCTCTTACGAAATGGTTGAAAAGGCTAAAAGAGGAGAAACTGAAGGACTTCCACTAAAGGAAGCAGAACTTTCTCCAAATTTAAAGGGACAGGAAGGCTTCAGAAAAGTGAATATCTCGGTAAATGATAAGAGGGTAAGTGTTCCTCCAAAATCAAGAACCTACTGTACAATTGAAGGACTTATTAATCACTTTAAATTGAATATGAGTAATTATGGTATCAGACCACCTAAGGGTGAATCCTATGCAGCCATTGAAGGTGCCAATGGTGAACTGGGTTTCTATGTTGTCAGCGACGGAAGTGGTAGACCTTATAGAGTGAGGGTTCATCCACCATGTTTTCCAATAATGGCTGCCTT
>JAMOQF010000078.1 GCA_027064125.1 Acidobacteriota bacterium | reverse complement strand
GCTGGCTCCCTACTCCGTTTTTAAGAAAATTAGAAACACAGGAAAGATTATCAGTTTTTGAGCTTGCCTGGGAGTTAAGCACTTGTGATACAGAATGGGAGTTAATGTATAAACTATGTGAGGCAAGGATAAAAATTTATAAAGCATTAAAAAGGATAGAAATGGGAGGGGGAATATGTTTAGAAAGTTAGCAATTATTTTTATATGCCTTTTATTTTTAGGTTGTTCTCCTATTGTTAGAGAATATGCTGCCTTAGAAGATTATTCAAGATATTCAGTTGTTTGGATCACAGAACCAATATTTTTAATTAATGGTAATCCTTACAGATTTAAAGAAGATGGAATTAAAATTGCTAAATTATTGGTTCAAGATTTTAGACAATTTCATGATGCTTTATATTTTGTTTATCCTATCTCAGAAGCACGAAAGAAAATAGAAACAAAAAAATTTGACGAAGATGAACTTATTCCTCAAGCAATTGTAATTCCTACAATAGCTGTCAAATTTAAATACACACCTCCCGCAAGTTTTTCTATGCCTTTCCCATTAGGATATACTACTTATAATACCTATGCTACAGGAAGTATTTCCGATTCTTCTGAAATTTATAATTTTAATGCTTTTATGACTACTCAAGTTCCAGTATTTACTACTATGCAATTTCATGTTCCAGGTAAGGTTAAGGCTGATGTCGCTTTAGTTTATTCTGCTTATGATACAAATACAGGAGAGTTAATTTGGCAGGTTGAAGGATTTAAAAATTCAGTTGATGGTAATGTTCAATCTATTCTTTATACCATTAACCAGATAAGAAGTTCTATCATTAAAAAGCTAAATAAATAAACTATTTTCCCTCTTTTTCTATATTTTTTGATATTTCTTTCAACAAATTTAAATTAGATTTTATTTTTTGAGCTTCTTTTATTGATTCAGGAAGAACACCTATTTTGCCATCAGAAAAAGGATATATATAAAATACAGGTTCTAATAGTGTAACATTTGTTTGAGGATCTACTACTATTCGCCAAACACGCCCTGTTTTAGTATCAAGAAGAAATTGATCTTCACGAACAATTGAAATTTGTCCTAATACATATCTTCCATTAGGTGAGGCTAAAATTTTAGGACATGATTGCAATTCATCTGCAATAGTTTTTTTTGTTAATAAAAAACAAAATGATGACAAAAAAACAATAAAAACTAAAAATTTTTTCATAATTACCCTCCTTAGGTTTTATGTTTCTTTTTCTTCTAAACAGTTTAAAAAATTTTCCTTTAGTTGATATGTAGGAATATTCTCAATTTCTGATTTTCTATAAAGTCTGATTAAAATAACTGCCTTTTCTTCTGTATGATATGCCCAAATTAACCTTAAACCACCTCTTTTTCCTTTACTTCCAGAAGGATCATTTATTCTTTTTTTAAAAATTTTATATGGTTCTTCTTCAAATAAAAGCGTAGAAAAACTTAAATTGGCATAAAAAATATCACGAAAAAGTTCCTTATAAAGGAACTTTTTAAAGTCAAAGTTTTTTATTTTTTTAGAGATTTCTTTTAAATCTTTTTCAAAACAATGACATTGAAAGATTTTTAAAGACTTTTGCATTCATTAAAAGCTTTTTGAAGAATATAAACGACTTGTTCTTTATTTTGATTAAGTTCTTTTTTTAAAGCATATGAAAACAAAGCTTCTTCTAAATCTTCTAATATCATTATTCTAACTTTTTCTGTAAAACAAAATTTTGGGAAATTTTCTGCAAATAACTTTTTTAATTCTTCTTCGGTCTTATTTTTACGCTGACTTTTAAACTTTTCAAAAAGATTTAAAAATATTTGTTCCATTTTATTTCTAAAGAGTTCATTTCCCCCCAATCTACGATAAAGAAATTCCATACAGATTTTAACTACAAAAAGAAAAAAAGTTTGTTTTATATTTTTTTTTACAGCAAAAATAACATTTTCTAAAATTTTTGACATTCTGTCCCAATTTTTATTATCTAAATACAATACTCTGCTTTCAACCATAATTAAACTTCTCAAATTTAACTTTTTTATTAAATAACTTTAAATTAATTTTCTAATTTTGTCAATTTTTAAAATTTTCTAAAATTTTTAAAAATTTTAGCAATTCTCAAATAATCCCTTCTAATTCCCTTTAATCTAATTTAATTTTAATTTTTTAACCCTTTTTAGGACTTGACTTTTTTATCATTTGGTATATAAATTTTTATCAAATGATAAAATAAAAAGAGGTAGTTAATTATGTGTTTTAAATTTTTCATACTTTTCCCTCAAAGCTTTAGCTCTGGTAGGAAGCACATAAATGTATTCAATAATAATCTTTGTAAACTCAATTATTTCCTCAACCTCTTCAGCTGCCGCATTTATAAAATTGTGTGTATAAATGTTCCCCAACAATCGTATTGTATTCGCCCAATCTTTAATAAATCCAGGAAGAGAAGAATCCTGGATTTTTTTGTAAAGCGAAGCTTTTTCAGAAGTCTCAAAAATTACATCCAAAACTTTTCTACATCCAGCTGCAGCAAGTTCAATTGCTCCAACTTTAAAAGCTTTTTGCACTTCAAGAAAAACTGCATTGACTTTTTTAGGAGCTTCATTGTAAACGGCATACCCTTTATAAGGGGGAAAAGTTCCCAAAACTTTCAAATACTGAGTAATATTGTCTTGTTTACTCAAAAATTCTTTAATAACGAGAGCGCCTATACCTTCATATTTGGGAATACTAATTCTTACTTCAAAAACAGATATTTTTTGGCAATTTGTGCATTGGAAAACACATTGTCCATAACTTTCTCCCCAGCTTTCCTTAGAAAGGAAAATATCAATAAGTTTAAGAGTTTTATTTATTTCACAATAAGGACAAAGGAAATTAGCAATAGGAGGAGAGCTTAT
>JAMOQF010000077.1 GCA_027064125.1 Acidobacteriota bacterium | reverse complement strand
GCAAACTGTACCCAGGTAAAAAAGGGTGAAAAAAGATATGTGATCATTACCTTAAAAGACATAAGTGACCTAAAAAGGTTAAGGGAAAGGATACAAAAAAGTGAAAGAATAAATACAATTGCGGAACTCACAGCGGGTATGGCACATGATATAAACAACTATCTTTCAATAATATACTTTTCTTCTGAGATAATTGAGGGATTCTTAAAGTCAAAGGGGATAAAGGAAGAAAAAACCATAAAAGAAGCCACAAAATCTTTGAAAGAATACATTAAAAAGTCTAAAAAAATAATGGAACAGATTTTAAGTTATAACAAAAATGTTCTCTCAATTCCCACAATTGTTGACTTAAACAAAGAAATAAAATTTTCCCTTGAGATAATAACAAAGACATTTTCAGACAAACTAAAACTTTCACTTATTGAAAAGGAAAAAAATCTGAAAATAAAATTTGCAAATAATAAACTCTTTGATATAATTTACAATTTAGTAAAGAATTCCATTGAAAGTAAAGATGATATGGTAAATGTTACAGTTGAAGTAGATAAGGCAAACTACAGGGAAATATGCAATCATTTTGAAGAATCCTATCCCATGGAAAAAATAGATGAAAATAGGGAATATGCAAAAATAGTTGTAAATGACGATGGACCGGGGATAAAAAAAGATATTATTAAAAAGGTTCTGGATCCATTTTTTACCACCAAGGAAAAAAGTGGAGGTACGGGACTTGGATTGAGCGAGGTATTTGGACTTGTTAAAACCTTTGATGGATTTTTATTTTTAGAAAATAGAAGTGAGGGTGGTCTTTCCGTAATTATCTATCTACCACTATTTACAGAGGAAAAAGAGGAAAAAAATTAGGAGGGAATTAAATAGTGAATCTCAAGAAGAAAAAAATAATACTGGTTGAAGATGAACCGGTGCTATGTGAACTTATTAAAACCTACCTAAATTACAAAGATGAAAATCTGGAAGTAATTGGATTTGAAAATGCTTCAGAGGTAGAAAAATACTTTAAAGAAAATAGTAAAATTGCTGACTTAATGATAGTTGATCTAAAATTACCTGATAAAAATGGTGTAGAACTTGTAAGGGATTTAAAGTCTATAGGAATAGAAATACCCGTCGTCTACATGACTGGATATGTCAACCAACCTGTAATCGAGGAATTAAATCCAGATGACATACTCTTTACAAAGCCCTTTCCACCAGAAGAACTTTACAACACCATATTAGAATTGCTTAAAAAATAGTTGTCTGAGGTAAAAAATTTTCTTTTTTTCAAGCATACCCTCAAGAAGTTCTGGTTTGGAAGAAGTTAAAAACACCTGCACCCTATCCTTTAAACCAAGGAGCAACTTTTCAAGCCTATTTGAGTCAATTTCAGTTTCTATATCATCAAAGATAAAAACAGGAAGTTCACCCTTTAAATCGTCCAGGATATCTATCATTTTAAAGAAGATATTTAATAAAATAGATCTCTTTTCTCCAGCGGATGCAAAATCCTTTGCCATCTTTTCATCATAGGTAAAATAAAACTTATCCCTGTGGGGTCCAAAAAGCACCTGTCCTCTATCAATTTCAAGACCTAAATTTTCATCAAGAAATCCCACCACATCCTTTAATTCCATCCTGTAAAAATCAATTGTGGGACTATACAAAATCCCTATCTTTTTCCTTTCCCTTGAAAAAAGATCATACACATCCCCCTCATTTATGAGTTTAACAAACTCAACCCTCTTTCTATAAATTTCATGGTAAACCCTTGCAAGTTCAACATTCCATATGTGAAATATTTCTTTTTCCTCCACCCCCTTTACTAAAAGATCCCTTTTATTTGCATAAATTTTTCTAAATCTACCCAAAAGATATATATACTCAGGATATATCCTGGTTATTAAAGAATCAAAAAATTTCCTTCTCAAAGAAGGTTCTCCATAGACAATTTCAGAAGAAAGAGCCGTTATTACAAATATCATACCATATTTAAGATATTCACCCAATAAATACCTTTTCCCATCCACCTTTAAAGTCTTTACTCCATTTTTATATTCCATGGAAAGATTATGAGTTATTCCCTTTAGCACTATATCACACGATAGGGAAAAATCCCTTTCTCCCATTTTTACACAATTTTTAAGATTGGAGGTTCTAAATGACCTGGAAAAAAAATTTACATATATGGCCTCTACGAGATTAGTCTTTCCAATTCCATTTTTTCCGAGAAAAAAATTGGCCACATCGCTAAAGTCCATTCTCAACGAAGATATATTTCTAAAATTTTCCACTTTTAAGGATTTTATAATCATATTTTTTGATTTTTTAAATGAGAACCTGCGGGGAAATCCCCCGCAGGTTTCTAAAAGGAATTTAGAATATGAACTTGAAGGCTACCTGAAACTGTCTTGGATCTGCTGCAGTAACATATGTCAGGTTCTTAAAATTTCCTTTAAATAGAGGATCATCTGGATTGAAGTGTAGTTCATGCTTATTTTTAACTTCATAAGCCTGAATTGTAGATGGTGTGTAGAAGTTCGCATGGTTAAACAGGTTAAATCCTTCAAGGATAAATTCAAGTTTGGTTGTATCTGAAAGGTGGAAAATCCTTGAAAGTCTGAAATCAAAGGTTGACCAATCTGGTCCCTGAAGTATATTTCTACTGTATACCCTGTCATTGGTATAGGGATCACTGTTTAAATTACCAGAATATGATCCATAGGAATTATAAGATCCATATGCAACTGCTGAAAATGGTCTCCCACTTCCAATTCTTATTCTTGGAGCAAATTTCCAGTGATTCAACACTGCATTTAAGAAATCACTGCCATAATCATGGTTAAGTCTGAAAACTCCACTAAAATTAAACACATGTCTCTGATCTAAATCGGAAAGTCCTCTTAAATTGGGATTCA
>JAMOQF010000076.1 GCA_027064125.1 Acidobacteriota bacterium | reverse complement strand
AATTGAAAAAAGAGAAGAAACTTTCAAAAGAAGGATTTTTCTCCTTTATGGTTTCAGGGAGTGTAATAGGAAGTAATTCCATTTTTTGTGGTGTAAAGAAATTTCCCCCCTCTTCATATTTGAAAATAAGATTGTCAAGCTTTGATGGGAATTTGACTTTTAAAAATTACCTTTCCAGGATTGAGGTTGGCGAATGTGATATTCCGAAAGTAATTAGAGAAAGCGTGAGAAAAAGATTGATCGCAGATGTCAAAGTGGGATTGATGTTAAGCGGTGGAGTAGATTCCTCGGTTGTGGCCATTACATCCTCGAAATTTGCAAGGGATCTGGAAACCTATACGGTGGTTTTTGAAGGAGGAAACAGGTATGATGAGTCCGATAGGGTTAGAGAGTTTACCACTAAAATAGGTTTAAAAAATAAAAAGATAAAAATGGAGTATGGAAATTTTGCAGATAGTCTCGAAAAGGTTTTTCTAAACATGGAGGAGCCTGTTAACAATCCCATATGGAGTGCAATATATTTAATTTCAAATGTGGCACGAAGGGATAATGTTAAAGTACTTCTATCTGGAGATGGGGGAGATGAAATTTTTTTTGGATATAGTCGCTGGATACTCTACTACAGGCTCATAAGATTTTTTTCTCTTTTCCACTTTTTACCCCATAGAACACTAAATGAGGAGTTTAATTATAGAAAAAAGATGGGGATCCCCCTTTTTACCGGAAAGTCCAACTACAAAATTGTGGAATTAAAAAAGATCTTAAATGGGGATTTTTTTACCCTTGATAAATTTTGTGAATTTATTGAATTTGAAAAGAGTCTTTTTGAGAAATTTTTTCCAGAGAAAAGGCTTGATCAGTGGATGAGTTATATTTCCATAAGGACTAACTTTATTGAAGACTTTTTAATGAGAAATGACAAAATGGGTATGTTAAATTCCCTGGAGATAAGATCCCCACTTCTTGATAAAAATTTGTTTTTTGGAGGAATATCTCTTTCTAAGAATAGGAGATTTAAGGGAGGAAAGGGAAAGGTCATTTTGAGGGATTTTTTAAAGGAAGAGTTTGAGAGGTGGTATTCAGATTTAAAAAAGATTGGTTTTTGCGCCCCAATCCACGTGTGGTTTGGGGATCTTAAAAATAAGGGTTGGATAGAGAAATTGTTGGATATAAATAGGAGGGAAAATATTTTTAAGGAGAAATTTTTAATTGAATTAAAGGAGATGGATTTGTTACCGATTAATTATAAACTTTTTACGCTTTACATATTTCAAAAATGGTATGAGAAATGGTTAATGTGAAAAAAGTTGCTATTTTGACAAATATCCCAAGGCCCTATAGAATTGGCTTTTTTAACGAACTTTCAAAGTTTTTAAAGGAGAGAAATGTAGAACTGAAGGTATTTTTTTACTCATCCCTTTCTGAGTATCCTGAAAGAAAAGAGAATATAAAAGAGGAAGATTTCAGGTTTGATTTTTCATATCTCAAATATGGCTTTTTAAAATTTAAAGGGAGAAAAATTTTTTTTATAAAAAGTCTGGAGGAAATTTTAAGGGAAAATGGCATTGATATTGTAATTGTTGGGAATATGTCACTTGTGGCATATCAGGTAAGTACCATCAATATAAAAAAGATTTTATGGAGTGGAAGTTTTAATGAATGGGGACTTTTTAGAGTTTTTTTCAGGAAAAAATTGTTGAAAAAGTTTGATGCCATAATTTCCTACAGCACAATCTGTAAGGGGTATTTTAAAGAACTTGGTTTCCCCTCAGAAAAAATTTTTGTTGCCACAAACAGCGTGGATACTTCATTTTTTCAAATAGAGGATTTTAGCAAAAAGGACTTTTCTTACCTTAAGATTTTATTTTGTGGGAAGTTAAATAAAAGAAAGGGAGCACATATAATACCTGAAATAATTAAAAAAATTAACTGCGAGTTTCAGTTTAATATAGTTGGAGATGGAGAATACTATGAAATTTTAAAAGGGGAAATTGTTAAAAGAAGACTTGAGGATAAGGTCTTTTTAAGGGGATTTTTACAACCTGAAAAGTTGCGAGATATTTACCATGAATCAAATCTTTTTCTTTTTCCTACCTTTAGAGATCCCTGGGGACTTGTTGTAAATGAGGCAATGGCAGGTGGAATGGCTATTCTTTCCTCAATTTATGCAGGGGTGACCTATGATCTTATCTTTGAAGATTTAAATGGCTATAGGATAAATCCAGGGGACATTGAGGATATTTTAAGGAAGATAAATTTTTTGGGCAGTAACCTCCATATTTTAAAGGAGTTTGGATCAAATTCCCTCAGGATAGTAAAAAAGGAGAGTGGATTTCATAAAATGTGTGAAGGTTTTTGGGAGGCGATTTCTTCAATATGAAAAGAATTTTGATGATGATACCCACACCACCACCTTTTATGGGACCTTCTGTTGCCACTGAGATTATTTTAAAATCCAATCTAAAGAAATATTTTGATTTAATTTTAATTGACACCGCAGATAGAAGGGAACTTTCAAATCTTGGTAAGTTTGACATTTTAAATCTCTTTCACTTTCTAAGGCAATTTTTTTTGCTCCTTTTTAAAAATCTCTTTTTAAAAATTGATCTCAACTATCTCCTTTTAACTCAAACCAGATTGGGCATTTTGAGGGATTTTTTATTTTTTCTTCTGCTTAGGTTTTTGAGAAAGAGAATTTTGTTTCACTTCAGGGGTAGTGGGATTTTTAAACTATATGGGGAAAGTAATATCTTTTTTAAATTTCTGATAGAAAAGATGATGAATAATTCAGATGGGGTTATTTTTTTATGCGAAAAATTAAAGGAAGAGGCAGAGAGGAGATTTCCCAAGGGAAGGTTTTTCTCTGTTTCAAATGGATTGAATATACCTGAGGTTATTAGAGAAGGGGAAATGAGGT